>NZ_CP097638.1 GCF_023573145.1 Aquincola tertiaricarbonis | reverse complement strand
TGTCGGGTAGGGACAGTGCATTGCTGCGCCATCCCCCCCTAAGAACCCGGCGTGCGAGTTTCCCCGCACCGGGCTCAAGCCTCGTCAAAGCCCCGTTTTACCGGAGCCGGCAGTTCACTTCTTACCGCGGCTATGGACTTGCCTGTGACAGTTTGGATGCAGCAGCACCAGGTTTCGCATTGCATCCGTTCCGCCTTGAGCCCTCGGAAGGACGTGGTGGACATGCCAACCTGTCTCCTTCGTGATGCGCTCGTTGCAGACCGGGCATGCGCCCTCTTGTGCGTACCAAAGATGAAGCAGTTGGCCGCGACCCCTGAAGCTGTCTTTCATAGACAGGCCGAGCCTGTCTTCGAAGTATCGCTCCCACGCGGGATCGTATGGATGTGCCTCACCCTTGATCTTCGTATAGCGCTTGATTGAGGTGTCAGCGGCCTTCGCCAATGTCACCTTCCTCTCGCGGCCATCTTCATCCACTACCGTCGTGCTGAACACCCAGTCTCGAAGTCCTTCACGAATAAAGTAACGATCCTTTATCCAGTCAGACCTCTTGTTCGGATGCCTGCGGCATGACCAGCGCCAAAGCCATCGCCAGATGAGCGAGTCCACCCTGTTGAAGGTGTCCGTTGCCACCTGGTTCCGGTGATAGTTTGCCCACCCACGAATGACCGGGTTGAGTTTCGCTATCACCGTCTCCTGCTTCGCTGTCTTGGCCTCATTGATCGTGCCCCGGACTTTCCGCAAGAACGCTTGCACGTTCTTCTTCGCAGGCTTGATGAGGAATTTCCCATCGTACTTGCGCACGTTCCATCCGAGGAAATCAAAGCCTTCCTCGATATGCACGACCTTGGTCTTCTCCGGCGATAAGGTCAGACCTCGCACTGCCAGGAATTCCACGATCATCTGCTTCGCTTCGTCCAGCGTTTCTCTCGTCGCGCCTGTGACCACGAAGTCATCTGCATACCGGATCAAGTGAACCTTGTTCTTCCAAGCCGCTCTGGTCTCGGGAGCGCCGAAGCGCTCCCGCAGAATTCGCTCGATTCCATCCAAGGTCATGTTCGCCAACGTCGGGGAAATGATGCCTCCTTGCGGAGTTCCTGCCTCGGTTGGGAACAACTGGCCATTCCATACAAAGCCGGATTTCAGCCACTTCCTGAGCATCGCCTTGTCCATCGGGATGTTGGCGAGTAGCCAGTCATGGCTGATGTTGTCAAAGCAGCCGGTGATATCTGCATCCAAGACCCATTGCGCAGATCGCGTCTTCGCAAGTGCCATGTAGCACTGCAAAGCCGCATCTCTACTTGCTCGTTCCGGCCGGAAGCCGTAGGAGTTCGGATCAGCAGTGGACTCCGAGACTGGTTCCAGGGCAAGCAGGTGTAGCGCCTGCATGGCCCTGTCCTTCATCGTTGGAATCCCCAAAGGACGCATCTTTCCATTTGCCTTCGGAATGAATACCCGACTCAAGGGCTTGGGCTGGTAGCCCTTCCGCTTGAGCGACAACACAGCTTCAGCTTTCGACTCCGGCGTGCTCCAGGTTTGCCCATCGACACCGGGCGTCTTCTTGCCTTGGTTCTCAGTGACTCGCTTCACAGCAAGAGCTTTGCCATAAAACGAGTGCGTCAGGAGCCATTGCAGAGATTTCACCCTGCTCCAGCGTCCCTCTCTAACTGCCTTTGCAATACGCATCTGCAGCCTTCTGACCGTTTGGTGCGCGTCGGCCCAGTCGATGCTGTGCCACGCTACCTCGCAGCCGGAGGCTGCACCAACCACTTGCATGGTCGTCATTTGCTTTTCCTCCATTAGGAAGGTTCATCAAACTCTCTTGCAAAGAGAGACCAGCCGAAAGTCTGCTCGCTTTCGCGCGGAGTGATGTTGGCTTGCGCCTCAACCCCTATCCGTCCCATTACAGAACGGCATTCGCTTTCTCCGGCATCCCATACCCGCATTCCCAACAGCTTTCCTTGCGGTCGGCCTGCCCGGTCGGGCGGGAGTACGGGCTTATCGTGTTCCGCGTAATTGACACTGGAAGGGTAGGTGTCGGCTATTTCCCGGTGAGCGCTTTTGTCCCCGCCTGACCACAATTCAACGTCAGGACCGCCCACGTCGCCTATTTGGCTCAAGCCTGTCAGCAATCTTTGGCTTGTTCAACGTAACGAGATTTATCGCCGATTCACATGAGTTCACCATACTTCCAAGCCTAGCTCCCTACCGCCTGATGCTGGCAGTTCCGCTTTCCTCTCGCGAGGTCGGCTTCACCCTTTCGGGGTGGGCTACATTGTCGAGATGGCTTCAAACACAGCCGTTGCCAGCCATGCTTGCATCTCTAGGCTACCGCCAGGGGAATGGCGGGTTCTCTGTCGAGATTTCTCCCGTAGAACAATCAACTACGCGACTTCACGTCGCACGAACAGGTCGTTGTAGATCCTGCACAGCCGCTCGCGCCGCGGAGCGTCCTCGTAGGTCCATGCCGCGAAGCGGTCCCGGATCAAGCCGAGCTTCTCCCGCGCCGCGAGCGTCTCTTCCTTGTTGATGATGTAGGCACCGTCCTTCTCGGGGTGCGGGTCGCGCACCGTGGGTGTCTGCACGTTCAGCGCGTGCTGCACGAGGTCGATGGCGTGCATGCGTCGCGTGCCGTACTCCTGGATGCAGGCAACGCTCTGCCTGGCCGCCCAGTCGTTGAAGGTCACCGACCAGGTGCCGGCCACCGCCAGGTAGCGCACGGCGGTGTCCTGCAGGCCGAGCACCTCCTTGATGAAGGCCTCGACCACGTCGGCCGGCACCCAGACCGCACCCAGTCGCAGCGCGATGTCGCCTGGCGGCAGATCCTCGGGGATCACCTTCTCTAGTGCCGCCACGTTCGCCCTGTAGGCGTCGCCAGCTGCGAGGGCCACGGTCAGCTTGCGCTTCACGTTGCCGGATAGGTACTCGTCGGCCGGCTCGTACCGGTCGCCCTCGGGATTCAGGTAGATCATGCCGCGCGCGGACAAGTCCGCCACGGCGTCTTCGGGTGTGGCCCGCAGCAGCCGGGCCATGTAGTCGGGATCGACCCGGCCCTTCCACTGCATCGACAGGGCGAGTGCCTCGTCGGGATGCTCGGCGACCGTGGCCTCGCGGACGGGCGAGACCGTTCGCTTCGAGAAGATCGCGGCCTTGGTGGCCACTTCTTCCTCTTCGTCGTAGTGCTCCAGGGACAGGAGCAGCGGATAGTCCGGGTCTCGCCGGAAGGCGAGGGCGTTCGCACGGGAGGACAGGTAGCCGTGCTTGCCCACGAACCGGTCGTAGCTCTGGTTCAGACGTCGTCTCAGTTCGATCAGCGCCTGATCCGTCGTGGCGCCCAGCTGTGCGCTGAGCAACGCGCGGGCCCGATCGCGGATGTCCACCATGCCGGCGATCCGTTGCCGGACCGTGGCGTTGAGGCCGTCGTGCAGGTCCACGACGTGATCGCCCTCGACGATGCCGATGCGGCCTTCGCTGACCACGAGCGAGCCCGGCCGCGTGCCAGCGGGTGCCGGCACGATGTCCCGGGGTGTTCTGGCGGGAGCCTTGGGTTGCACGCTGTACGCGCCCTTGGGCACCAGGGCCTGGGCGCCGAGCAGCGCGGATTCGAGGTCGCCATCGAGCATGGCCGTCGGCACGGCCTGGAAGCCGTTGCTGACCCGGTCGATGCGACCCAGCACATGCTCCGGATGGCGCACGAACCAACGGTTGATCCGCAGGTACTGCTCGTGGCAGCCTTCCCGGAGCATCGTCTTGGGAACGTAGTCCAGGTCGAGCCACTCGGCTGCGGCTGCCGCCTCTCCCGGCGCGCGCTTTCTGAGCACGACCAGGTCGGCCTGCACGCTGGTCGATGCGATGCGCTCGAACGTGCCCGAGGGCAGTCGGAATGCGGTGACCAGGTCGGCCTCGGATGCCACGTGTGCGCGCATGCCGGCATCGCTCTCGTCCAGGAAGTAGGTCGAGGTGATGAAGCACACCAGGCCGCCAGGGCGGAGCACATCGAGCGCCCGGCCAACGAACCAGTTGTGGATGCTCGCTCGGCTGTAAGGCCTGTTGCGGTTGTCCAGCACACCGTAGCGGCCGAAGGGGACGTTGGACAGGACGAGGTCGTAGGTTCCTTCGGCCAGGGTCGCGGCCTCGAAGCCACCGATCCGCACATCAACCCCACATGCCCCGTAGAGGCTGCGAAGGATGCGGCCAGAGATGCGGTCCAACTCGATCGCTGTCACGCGGCTGCGCTGAGCAAAGTCGGCCGGCATGCAGCCCAGGAAGTGCCCGACGCCGGCGCTTGGTTCGAGGATGTTGCCGCCCTGGAAACCCAGGCGGCGCAGGGCTGCCCAGATCCAGTGGATGACGATCGGATCGGTGTAGTGGCTGTTGTTGACCGAGGCCCGTGCCGAGTCGTGGTCATCGGCCGAGAGCAACTGGCGCAGGCGGCCGGCGCGCTCGACCCAGGCTGGATCCCGGCCCTCGTCGTTGAAGCTCGCCGGGATGCCGCCCCAGCCGGTGTAGCGCAGCAGTGCGCGACGTTCGCTGGCGCTCGCCGGCCTGGCCTCGCTCTCGATCGAGCGGAGCGCGTTGATGGCCGAAACGTTGGCCTCGAACTTGGTGGCCTGGCCTTCGATGTGGGCGAGGGCTTCGTCGTCCCAAGTCGGCCACTCGACCAACTGCGCGGTGTGGGCCGCGGCGGACATGGCGGGGCGCCATGCCTTGGGGACCTGCACTTCCACGACCGCTTGAACATCGACCGCAGCGGCAGGGGCATCCGCAGCTTCAGCGAACAGGTCGGGGTATGCAGCAGCTTCGTTGTCGAAGCCCGGCAAGGAAAGGGTGTAGCCACCCTGGCTGGATGGGGACATGTGATCTCCGTGATGTGGAGAGAGCACACGCCCCCCTGGGGAGCGTGAGCTCCCGGTGGGAGGGGGTCCGCGGGCCGCTGAGGCGGCATGCGGTCGTGCGTCGACCAGCCGGACTGCCTGAAAAGCAGCGGCCGATGCGAACGGATCTGGGGTTCGGTGCGGCAGCCCGTCAGGCGGGCACCGGAGGGACTCGCCGCCAGAAGAGGCAGCGGCGGCGGGGCAGGGCCCAGCGCGGATCTACGTGCGGGTCACGACCGCTAACGCCGGCTGTGCCGGAACGCCTCAGAGGGCGGCTGTGGCCGGAAGCCACGAAGCGAATCGAGTATGGAACAAGGGTGCTGGAAGGGAAAGACAACGCGCCACGCCGGCGCATGTTCATCGGGCATGAACCGACCAAAGGCAGCCGCGCCGCGTCAAAGGAGCGCGGCAGCTCTCGGTCTTGGACCGGTTGCGCTTCGGGGTTGCCGCCTTCAGACCGCCGCTTGCTACGATTGCTACGTTCTCTCTGCTATCGCTCTTGCCTGCAAGACGCCCTATGGGAACCAACGCCAGCCCCGCTGTACTGCTTCGGCGCATCGCCCAGCTCGAAGCGGCCGTAGGACGACTGACCGAAGACCTGGAGAGCCTTCGAAGGGCGGTCAGCCGCCACGGGTTCGCCTCAAGCTTGGCCGGCGGCTTGCGATCGCAGGTGGCCCGGTCTCCGATTCCAACCGGCCTGGCCGGCGCTCTCGCGCGTGGGGAGGCAGCCAAGGTGCAATGGGTCAAGGAAGGGCTCGTCGTCCCTGGTGAACAACTCGCACGAGCCTGGGGCCTCACTAGGCAGGCGTTGAGGCCTGCAGCAGGTCGGGGCGAGGTCTTCGCCGTGAAGATCGGCAATCGGCTTTTCTACCCCCAAGCGTTCTTGGCCCTGGACCGCCAAGCCGTGGCCACCGTGTGCCGCGCGCTGGGCGATCTCGATGCATCCGAAAAGATGATCTTCTGGCTGCGCGAGCATGGGGCGGTAGGAGGGAAGGGGATCGCCGCAGCCCTGGACGCAGGAACTGCGGTAGTCAAGGCGCAGCGGCTGGCTGCGGCCTGGGCGCGCGAGCGAGGAGGCGGGCGCGTCGTCGCTGCCTGAGACCGAGGCATTCGACGCTCCGCTCCGAGAAGTCCAGCGATTCAAAGTGCGGGTGCGAAGTCGAGAGGCGCGCCGGCAGGCCTCACGCACAATGGCCGGCATGAGCATTCGCAAGACGGCCAAGAAGACCGCGGTGGCGCATCGCGATTCGCGCTCGGGCGCGGCGGCGGACGTGCCCGTTGAGTCGGCGTTTGGCGAAGTGGTGGATCTGATTCGTGCTGCGCGCCAGCGCGCCCACCAGGCTGTGAATACTGAGCTCGTCGGCCTGTACTGGCAGATCGGCGAGTACATCAACGGCAAGCTGGCAGCGGCTGAGTGGGGCGAGGGCATTGTGGACCGTCTGGCGCAGCACCTGGCACGCACGGAGCCGGGACTGCGTGGCTTCTCGGCCCAGAACCTGTGGCGCATGCGGCAGCTGTTCGAGACCTACCGCGACGCCCCAAAGCTCTCACCACTGGTGAGAGCCTTGCCCTGGACCCACAACCTCATCATCCTGGGCCAGTCGAAGCGTGCCGAGGAGCGCGAGTTCTACCTGCGCATGGCCGTGCAGCAGCGCTGGGGCAAGCGCGAGTTGGAGCGACAGATCCGCCTGGGAGCCTTTGAGCAGGCGGTGCTTGCGCCGGCAAAACTCTCACCAGCGGTGAGAGAAATCCACGGCGAGTCGGCGGCCACTGCTTTCAAGGACTCCTACGCGCTGGAGTTTCTAGAACTGCCAGCCGGCCACACTGAGGCCGACCTGCACCGCGGCTTGCTCGGCCGGCTTCAGACCTTCCTGATTGAGCTCGGCCGCGACTTTTGCTTCGTGGGGTCGGAGTTCCCGCTGCAGGTAGGCGGACGCGACTTCGCGCTCGACCTGCTGTTCTTCCACCGTGGCCTGAACTGCCTGGTAGCTATCGAACTGAAGGTGGACCGTTTCGAGCCCGAGCACCTGGGCAAGCTGAACTTCTACCTGGAAGCGCTGGACCGTGACGTGCGCAAACCGCACGAGAACCCAGCCATCGGGGTGCTGCTGTGCGCCTCCAAGGACAGCGAGGTGGTGGAGTACGCGCTGAGTCGATCGCTATCGCCTGCGCTCGTCGCGCAATACCAGACCCAGTTGCCCGACAAGCAACTTCTGGCAGCCAAGCTGCATGAGTTCTACAACCTGAACGAGCCCGTCGCTGCCACGCGCGAGGGTCGGAATCGCCAGGGCGCTAAGAAGGTCGGCAATACGAGATAGTCGGGCTTCAGCTGCCGATCAGGTGGTGCGGGCCACGTGCGGCTGCTGCTGGTCGGCTCGTTGACTTGGAGTGGCCGCGGTCCGTGGGCGCGTTCACGCAATGACGACGCCGTACCAAGCTCGCCCCACAATCCCCAGCACCGGTGGTCGTCAAGTAAGTGACCTGAAAATACACCTCGCCGGATCACTAGGGGTGCGGCATCTTGCGAAGCCCACGCCCGAGTTGGCATCCAGCACTCAGTGCTTGTCGCGCAAGTAGTGGATGGCCATTTTGGATCTCGGCGTCCGTCGGTGCAGATTTAAGCGGCCGCTGGTTCCAGAAGCGGTCACCCGGCCTGGGGCGGCCTGTCGGGAAGCTTTGCCGACGGAAGTGGCCGTCCGGACCGCGTGGAGGCGATTGGACTTTTTAAGTGCTCGCTGCGTTGTCACGCAAGGGATGTTCGGCGGTCAACGCGGTGTGCGAGGACTGTTGACACACCGGACCAACGGCATGGATGCTGTGGCTCATGCGCATCCCCTCCGAACGCCTCGCCTTTTGGTTCTTGCGGCTCAACGGCTTTCTCACTATCCCGAACTTCATCGTGCATCCCGAGGGACCTCGGGACGACGGCGCCTACCCGCAGCAGACAGACGTTGATGTGCTGGGCGTGCGGTTCCCGTTTCGTGCGGAGAACCGACGGCGGCCCATGCCAGACCACCCGCTGTTCATGGCTGAACGTCGCAGACCGATGGTGGTGCTTTCTGAGGTGAAGACGGGCCAGTGCGGCTTGAATGGACCATGGACGGACCCTGAACGCCAGAACATGCAGAAGGTGCTCTGCGCCGGTGGATTCCGACCAGCCGGCCAGGTCGAGGAGATTGCGAGAGCCCTCTACGGTCATGGCGTATGGCAAGACGAGAGCTTGGTCATCCATATCGTGTGTTTCGGCAATCGGCACAACTCTGGTCTGGCGAGAAGCCATCCATCTGTTCCGCAGTTGATTTGGCATCAAGAAGTACTGCCTTTTGTCTACCGCCGCTTCGACGAATACAAGCTGGAGAAGCAAATGCACCATCAGTGGGACGAGGACGCTCGACAGCTGTTTGAAGCCGCTGGGCAGGTGGCCAACGCGGACGATTTCGTGGCGTCAGTTGAAGTGGTCGACAAACTCTGAAGGCTGCACCTCAATTCCCAATCAGTCGGCTGATGCCTTTAGAGATGAAGCTCAGGAAGGTCACACATTCATCATTGAGCTCAGCCCGGTCCAGGAGCTTCCAGACAGCGATGGCCGAGCACACCAGCAGGATGGCGATGCCGGCGCATTGGCAAGGCGAGATGAGGCGGTGCCACATGACCTGGTCCAACAAGCTCGCGAAGGCCGCTGCGGCCGGGCCCTTGATGCTGGCCTTGCGCTCGGCGGTCCAGGCCATCATGCAAAGCGGCAACGCGGTGTAGAAGACGGCAAAGCCAATCGTGCCTGTCCAAAGGGCACCGACGGGGCCGAACGACGCGGCGATGTGCGCGGTGTCATCCACCGCCGTGGAAAGTCCGCCGCGGCCGTGGGGCCTGTAGCTGCGCCTACTCAAGTCGCCTCCCGCGTCGAGCTGACCGGCCTCGTCTCCGCTTGAACGAAGGCGGTCTGGAGGCCTTGGTAGGTGCTCGGCGCTGCGCCGGTGCGATGGCGCAGGGTCCTCATCTGCACGTCCAGGGTCGTGCAGTCGCCGGGCGGAACTTGTGGTGCACGACCTCGGCACCGAAGCGGACCTTCACCTCCACCTCCTTGCAGCGGTGGAGGTGCACGCGCACGCCGTGCTCCTTCTTCAGGTGCTTGACGTGGGTGGCGTGGCCGTGGGCGTCGTCGTCATCGTCCTCGACCGAGAGGGTCAGGTCGGAGGCATCGGTGCCGGGCGGCAGCAGCGCCAGGGCGGCGTGCTTCAGTTCGGCGACGGTGGCCTCGTCGTTGACTTCGACGAACTTGATGTCAGGGAAATACTCAGACTGGATGTAAACGCGGGTTGGCATTGCTGCTCCTTACAGCTGGTTGAGCTGCGCGGGATGCGCTGCTCATGCTGGGTAAGTCGCAGGAAGGCCTGGAAATCGGAAGTGCTCGTATGAGAGCAGCTTAGGCCGGGCAGTGAAGGAAGTGCCTGCACTTCGGGCACTCATACTGATTGGCGCGCGCTTCGAAGTTACCCGCCAGCAAGCCTGCAGCGGCCAGCGTCGGGAACTTGCTGTTGTATGTGCGGCTGTCCGGTCGCAGGTGTTCAACCTCGCCGGTGCTGAGGACGTGCAAGCGTCCAGAGACTGAATAACTCGGATGAGCTGTAGCCAGATGCTTCAGCATCCATTGAATGGCTGACCTCTGCCGCGCCAGCCGGCCTGCGGGCTTGGTGCGCACGAAGCTAATCGTGTATGCGTTGCCGGAACTGGAGATGCGGTGCGCCATCACATTGATAGGCAGGCCGTCGCAGACGACGTGAAACGGCTTGGCCATGGCTGCACGCGGAACGCGAAGCAGCTCACGTCCAGCGGCGAGGAGGCTGTCTGCGTAGGCCCGCAAGTGGGGCAGTGAGTCCTTGAAGGCCGACCCGAGCGATGCCAGCACGACGTCGACGTCGTTGGCAGGCGCGGATGGGTCGGCACCGTACGGCACGAAGAGCTCACGCATCACCGCGCCTTCAATCAAAGCGGCAGGGTGGAGGCCCGCCGCCGGCGTCAGGTTCT
The DNA here is from genome assembly GCF_023573145.1 of Aquincola tertiaricarbonis. GTDB lineage: Bacteria > Pseudomonadota > Gammaproteobacteria > Burkholderiales > Burkholderiaceae_C > Aquincola > Aquincola tertiaricarbonis_B. The sequence goes on along the minus strand of NZ_CP097638.1, from coordinate 119,744 downwards.
TGACAACGTCGTAGTAGTAGCGCCTTGGACAGACCATGTAGCTCAGTAAGCCAGGGAAATCGCAGGCGTCGGTCTGAGGCCCAGATGCGCTCGTCGGCCGAAGCTGTGCTGGCTTGAGCGCTGTGGCCACACCGTCTATCGGTTGAAAGAGGTGTCTGGCATGCGTCACCGCGTCTACGCATCGCGCCTTCGGCCCACCTTGTTTCTCGTAGAGGACCAGGTGCTCGCGGGCTCGGGATAGCGCCACGTACAGCTTGTTCGACGCCTCGGTGTCCTCCTCGAAGTGCTCGCGGTACCGAAGCGACTGCAACAAGGACTCGGGCACAAGGTCCGGGTCGTTGCTGATTCGGAAGTGCCTCTCGTCGATGTCTACCAGGTGGACCGCTTCGAACTCGAGCCCCTTGCTGCCATGGATGGTCATCACGGCTACCGCATCCAGGCCGTCAGTCTCTGGTGGTGGCATGCGAAGCTCGCGGTCGTCGCCGATGCGAAGGCGCCGGCGCAGCCGAGAGATGAAGCTGCCTACAGTTTGGTAGGCATGGCTGCCGTCAGGAACGCGCAGGAAGTAGATGAGTTGCCAGAGGGCGATACGGCGGGTGACGTCAAGGATGCCGCTTCCCAAAAGGTGCGGGTCCAGGATGCGCGTCCGGTCCAGTAGCAGCGTGCAGACGACGTCCCATGGCGACTCCTTGGAGGAAAGGCCTTCGAACACGGCCTTCCATCGCTGCAGGGCGGTGATGGCAGTCGTGGAAAGGCCGGCTGGCGGCGAATCGAACCAAGAAAGTGGTTCCGGTCGCGTGCTGTCGAGCCAAGCGAGGATGACGTCGACGTCCGCCGGTGGCATCTCCAAGCCTGGCAGGCGCGAGATGCGCAGTAGGCCGCTGCCGGAGCGGTCGATGAAGACCTGAAGCAGGGCCAGCAGGTCTTTGACCTCGTGGCGCTGGAAGATGTCGCCCAGATGCAGTGCCGGTATCCCAGCGGCGTTCAGCGCGTCAGCGGTTTCTCCGCAGATGTCGTGCTTGCTGGCCAAGACCACCTGGTCCTTGTAAGCAACGCCGAGACCGTGGATGCGTTCGACGTTGGCGGCCACCTCGCCCTGAACTATCTCTGCGGTGGCGCATCTGACGTGGCGTGGAGTCACGCCGCTCGTCCCCCGGACCGGGGCTACGTCGTCCAGTGGAAGGACAGACTGAAGTGGATGGGTTTCGCGGCCGGTGTGCTCGAAGACGCGGACCACTTCCTCGTAGCTGCGGCGGTTCTCGTTCAGCGGGAACGGTGTGTGTTTGGGGTAGTCGTCCCCGAAGTGGACGATGCTGCGCATCGACGCACCACGAAATCGGTAGATGGCCTGCCGTGCGTCGCCGACGACCCACAACGTGTCTGCATGGGTGGCGAGGGCTTTGACGAGCTCTGCGCTTGCGCGGTTCACGTCCTGATACTCGTCAACGAGGATGTGCTTGAACCTGCCGACGCTTGCCTTGTACGTCTCGTACTCGTTCGTCAGGGCGAGTGCCGGCAGCATCACGAGATCACCCATGTCCACCAGACGTGAGTTGTCTTTGGTCTTTGACTCGTAGCAGCTGTACAGCTTCGCCACGTCTCTTCGTCTTGCCAGCAGGTCGGCGGGTGCGTCGTTCGCAGCCTGTTCCACCGCGGCGCTGAAGGTTGCGGCGTCGGCCATCTCGTCCTTCGCCCGCTGGATGGCATCGACGACGGTCTTGAGCCAATCGAGCGGGTCACCGAGAGGGTTGAACCACTGCAGTCCCAGGCCGTAGATTTCTGGCTCCAGCACAGCAATCTCGGCCATCTTGTCTGCGACGCCGAAGCGGGGCACCAGCCCAAACTGCTCGCAGTTCTTGCGGAGAAACTCGAGCCCGAAGGCGTGGAAGGTGCCGACCCACATGTCGTGAGCGTTGTCTACACCGAGCTCCTTCAGCCGGTCCACCAACTCCCGTGCGGCACGGTTGGAGTACGTGAGCAGCAGCAGCTCCTCCGGCTTCGCGCCGGTTGCGAGCAAGTGCTGTACGCGCATCATCAGCGTAGCGGTCTTGCCTGTGCCCGGGCCGGCCTTCACCAAGGATGTCGCGGCTTTGGACTGGGCCGCGTCTATTTGCTCCTGCGTTGGGGTGATGACCTTCGGCGGCTTCGGCACCTCAGGCGTTGGTTCAGGAAGTAGGAGGCCGTCAAACAGCTGTTGCCTGACGAGCTCCGGCGGCAGCTCCAGTTCCATCGAGAGCTGTTCAGCCGTCTTGCCCGCGAAGTGCAGGCTGCGGGCAACGTCTCTGGGCAGCAGTAACTCTCGGGCGAATGTGTTGGCCTGCAGCTCAGCCCGCTCACGGGCGCCGTAGGCCTCGACCTTCTGGGCGCCGAACGTGTCACCCTCCTCCGGCTTCAGCGTCGACTCGACGACCTTGTGGCAGCCTTCGTGGCCCTTATGGTGCAGCTTCCAGTGCCCGAACTCATGGGCTATGAGAAAGGCCCGCTCGTGCTTCGATACGTCGTTGCGGACAATGATGAGGTTGAAGTCGTGGTCGAGGACCGCATCGGCGCCACCGAGCGCCCTGTCCGACGGAAGGGCATCGGAAATCGTGAAGTTTCCAGCGTCCTCATGCGCGACGGCATCCACGATGGCGCTGGATACGATGCCAGTAGCGGCGGCCTCTTTAAAGAGTTCCTGCCGCAACTGCATCGCCGCGTCACGAGCGCGTTGAAAGGGTGTCACGAGGCGTCACCCTCCTGGAAGGCGAGCAGCCGCTTCTTCTCGTCTTCGCTGACTGGCAAAGAGCGCACAGCGCTCTCCCACGTCTCCGAGCCCGGCGCATTCGGCGCACGCGCTGCGCTGTAGCTCTTTGACCCAGCGAGCCGTGGCCCCAGGCATTGCTGGAGGTCCGTCTGCAACACCTGAAGATGCTCGGCCAAATCCCTGGCAACCCTCGCGGGCACGTTGGTAATGGTCGTGAGCACCTTGGCCAGGAGCAGCACGTTGCTGCCAAAGCCTACGAACGTCGCAGCCCTCGCCAGCTTCGCGCCCTTCAGAGTGGCGACGGCGCGCTTCGCGCCTTCCAGGTCCGAGGTGGAAGCTGGCTTGCCATCGAGTTCGTGGAGCCGATTGAGAACAAAGCTCTGCAGGCGCGACACGGACTCATCGGGGACGTCCAAGACGTCCGCTGCGACCTCGGAAGATGCGTCATGCGATGACCACAGAGCTGCGAACTCGAGGATGTCCTCACGGAATTCCGGGTGTGCCTCGCAGGCTCGAAGAACCATGGCGGGCGACGGCTTGTCGGCTGAGAAGAAGAACTCGTCCAGAACTTCGTCGAGCGACAGCCTACGGATGGGCGATGTCATTTCTTGAACTCCTTCCGCATCTCTGCGACTTTGTCGAGGGCGGCGTTCTTGTAGTTGTTGACGGTTCGAGTGGTGACCCCGAGCGCGGACGCGATGTCCTTGACCGGCATCTCCTCGACATAGAGCATCGTGTAGACGTAATGCTCTTCCTTGCCGAGGACGACCTGCAAGCGGGCGGCGACCTGCGCGTGTTCCTGCTTGCTGGCCAGAGCGTCGGCTGGTGTGGCATGTTGCCGGAGCGCAGACACCTTGCGGATGGTCTTGTCAGGGTCGTCGTCCTCGGGCGAGCAGTCCATGGCATCCAGGCTGTCCTGCATGTTGCGCTTCTTGGCCAGCGTGCGCCGTTGGAAATCGAGCGCACGCCGCTTGAACAACTGCCCGAAGAACTTTTCCGCGTACGCCGCATCGGGGGGGCGCGTGACCAAGCACTCCCAAACGAACTGGGACAGCTCTTCGGCCGCCTGGTCGAGGTTGCCAATGCTCCCAGGGTAGATGCCGCTACGCACCGCGAAGCCCCGCGCAAGGCTGAGCAGACGCCGCGACAGCACCTCTGAAAATAGCCCGATCCGGCCAGCATTCTTTGCATCGCGGGCACGGCGGAACATGCGAAAGACATGCTCGTCGGGCACGAACATAGGGTCATGCTTCCAGTCAGTCCGCGCCAGCCTGGCACGAAGGAGGCGGTCGTTGAGGGCCTCTACGGCCGCATCAGTTTCTGATGTGTGCATCGTTGTTTTCCGTTGGTCATGCGAACACTCCCCCCTTGTTCTTCGGGGAATGCCCCCCTCGCATGACTAAGTCGCAAGAGAAGCCGGAAATCGGAACCCGCCCAGCAAGGAACGGCCAGATGACCCGCGGCAGGCGGACCATGACAGCGACGCGCTTCCAGTTTTCTTAGTATCCGACAACGAGCAGTTACATGTGCCGGTCGAGGCCCTTTGACACCGTCCGAGCACCCACACCACAGGATCCCCGCTCGTGGACGCAGTGGGATCGCGATCATCAGTGGGCCATCTGTGGCAGCCATCCGCCGATAGGCTGTCATTGACCGGGCGGGGGCGAAGGCCTGCTGTCGCTGCGAGGGTGGCGGAGAAAGGGGGGCGGGCTCGGTCTACGAAGACAGGCCCGCCAAGCATCCGTTGCAGGCCAAACGGCTTGATCGATTGATGTCTTTGTCCTTCTTGCGCGTTGGCGTCTGAAAACAGATGTAGAGAGCGCAGCTAGACGCAACTCCAGACCTCCTGTCGGCGGCGGTTGTAGAGCGTGAGGTTGCCGTGGTCGCTGACCTCCATGACGAACTGGATGTCGCGGCCCGATCCCGACCACAGCGGTGGCCAGGGGTCGCCAGAGTTGACCTTGATGACGCCTTCCCTTGATCGGGCTGCGCGCTCGAGCCCTTCCAGGTCTGGCCAGAAGCCGTAGTCACCTGAGGGCGCGAGCGAGAAGCTCATGAACGGAAGGCAATACGCCTGGATGGCCTCGAGGCCCGCGCCGTCGACGAAAGCCTGAAGGGCCTCCGCGTCGCCGCCTGCCTTCTCGAAGTCGTCGATCGCGGCCAACGAGGCGCGGCGCCGCTCGCCATCGCGGTCGGTCCTGCTGAACTGGCGCAGCTCGTAGGCGAAGTCGTCCGCGAGAGCGTGGATGTCGTTTGGATCGGGCGAGCAAACGGCGCCGATCCGTGGGGTTCGGATGTACATGGCCTGATTCCTTGGGGGAGCGGAAGGCCACGGCTTGGAGGCCGTGGCCTTCGGCTTGAGGTTGGTGGCGGCTACACGTGGTAGTGCTGGCGCACGTAGCGCCGCCGCTGCAGATACGGGGCGCCCTTGGTGATGTCCAACGGAGCCCAATGGATGAGCCACCGCAGCGCGGCCACCCGCAACAACGGCGGGTAGCGCCGCTCGTGCATCACCGCCAAGAGCTGTTCGGTGGTGTAGTGGCGCATGCCCGTCAGAAGGACGACGAACCTGTTGCAACGATGGGTGAGCATGGCGGGCCCCTAGTCCAGGGCACGCCGGATGGTCATCGCATCCGGGTGTCCGCCGATGAACTCCAGCAGCAGCTCGTACTTCGCGTTCAGGCTGTCCCAGCCTTGCCAGAGCATGCCGTTCAGCGCGAACGTGGTGGCGATGATTCCTGCCACCTCCGCGGAGACCGTGCCGTGGAAGCCGTTGCCTTCCACCGTGAACTCGAACGCGTCGACGCCAGCCGGATACATGAACGCACCGCCGTTGGAGAGCTCGACGTAGTTCCAGAAGCCGCCGCGATAGGACGGGCAGAGGTTGCCCATCCAGTCGTAAACGGACATCTCGAACTTCATCATCGCCCGCGCACCGAAGTGCCTCGGAAGGAAGTCCACGCGCTGCTTGGCGGGCACGATGCTCGCCGTGATGCGCGCGTCGCCGTCGTTGGCCTGGCAGGGCGCCAGAGCGAAGGAGAGGGAATCGTGGTTCATGTCGCTTTCCTTTCAAGCGGATGAGCACGAGCGAACCCGACTCGGGGTGTCGCCCGAGCTCGGGTTGGGGATGTGCGGGGAGACCCCGCGGAGAACGGCCTACAACCCGTCGAAGACACCACCGCTGGGCGGCAGGCACTGGGTTGTCTGCTGAGCCGGCAGCTGCCGGCGAAGGATGCGGGTGGCCTGCAGGCGCAGGCAGATTGAAGTGCGGGTCACGACCGCAAACGCCGGCCAGGCCGGAACGCTGGTGACAGCGGCAAAGGCAGAGATGCCCATCGCATGGTCAGTATGGATCAACGATGCGCGGTCGAAAAGGGGCATCGCACGGCGCATGCCCATCTGTCACTCGTTCGATCCGCACCTGCAGCGGCGGATCTGTCACTTTGGCCCGCGCGACGCCCGAAATCCGGGGGGGACTTCGAGCCGCCTTTCCGGTTGAAGGCGGCCGCCATCTTCGGGACGATTGGCGCCACGGCAACCCGCCCATCGACGGCGTTGCCTGACGTTCAACCCACAGGTCGAGATCAGTCCATGGGGCGCCTACCCTTAGATTCGTTGGGCCTGCTCATCAGCGTGGTCGAAGGCGGCCGGAGCTACAAGGAGGTGGCGTCCGACCTGGGTGTCGCGCGCTCGACGGTCGAGCGTCGGATCAAAGGCCTGCTGCGCAGGCTCCAGCAGGCCGGTGCGCTGGGCTCGATCCGAGTGGACTGGCTCGACAGCCTGGTCGCGATCCGCCGCGAGCGGGAGACGATCATGGCCGCCGCGCGTGCACACGATGTAAGCGCACCGCCGCAGCCTTGCCGGGTCGTGCTGAATGCGGATGAGGTCGCTGCCGGTGCGAGCCGCCTTCGCTCATGCTGCCGTAGTGCCAACCGGGACATCGCGCTGATCTACACGCTGCTGTGCACCGGCCTCAAGACCATGGAACTCGCGCTGCTGGAGGTGGGCGACTACCTGGATGAAAACGGCAACGTGCGACGGGTCTCGACACTGCGTGTGGAGGTGGCGGCCAGCGGCATCGCGCGACCGCTGTACTTCAACTCGACGCGAGCCGTGGCCAGCATCGACATCTACCTGGAAGAGCGCCTGCGTCGGCGGTTGGGCACCGGCGAACCCGGGCGCTTCCGTGGACTCGATCCGAAGAGCCGCCTGTTCCTGACCGAGGCGGGCAGGCCGTTCCTGATTACCCGCCGGTCACCGACCGATTCGCGGCTCACCTCCAAGTATCTGCAAGCGACTCTGCGACTGGCGTTCGCGCGCGCCGGATGGGTTGGCATGACGGCACAGCAGGCCCGCAGGCAGGTGGCACTCTCGCTGGATCGACAGGGTGCCGACAGGGCCCAGCTTCGGGAACTGCTTGGCCTGCGGTCGGCACGCCAGGTGCGACGGCTGCTCAGGCTCCCGCCCGTGCCGCTCGACCTCGTGTCTCACGAGATCGTGTAGGCCCGATCGTGGCCGCAGACGCCCAGGAGGTTGCCATGGACGCAGCGAAGTACTTCATCCGCGGCGTCACGCTGCTGGCGACCGACCCCGGCCTGCAGGAGGCGTTGTCGAGGGTGTACGACAGCTCGGAGCGTCCGCGATGCATGTGCGTTCGCGGTGGCGTGGAGATGTACATCGCCAAGCATGGCGAGTACGTCGTCAAGCGCATGCCGGGTACCGGTGACATGCACCATCCGACCTGCCAGTCCTTCGAGCCGGAACCGGGTCTCTCGGGCCTGGGCGAACTCGTCGGCGAGGCCATCGTCGAGCACAACCCCGATCACGTGGAGATCCGGACCGACTTCCCGTTCTCCAGGGTCTCCGGCAAGGCAATGCCGCGAGGGGAGGCAAACGGCGAGCCTCCCGCCGTGAATGCACCGCGCAAGCGGATGAGCCTGCGAGCGGTACTGCACTTTCTCTACCACCGCGCCGGGCTCAACCGCTGGTATCCGGCGATGGAGGGAAGGCGCTCGCAGGGCGTGATCAAGAAGTACATCGAGCTTGCGGCAGCCGGCGTGACGCTCAAGGGCGAGACCTTGGACAAGCGCCTGTACGTGCCCGAGCCGTTCCGGGTCGCCGACAAGGAAGAGATCGGCGAGCGCCGGCGGCGCAAGCTGGCCATGTTGCTCTCGCCGGGCGACGACGTGGCCTACAAGATGGCGATCGTCATCGGGCAGTTCAACGGCGCCGAGCAAAGCGCCTACGGGCGCAAGCTGTTGGTCAAGCACATGCCGGACGTGCCGCTGTACATGGAGAACAAGGCCTGGGAGCGCGCCGAGCGCGCCTATGCGGCCACCCTGCAGGCCCGTGACGCCGATCTTGAGCGCAAGCCGATGGTCGTCATGGCCGCGCTGATCTACGCCAAGCGTGAGCACCTCTACCAGGTGGACTCGCTGTCGATGACCCTGGTCTCGGATCAGTGGATACCGCTCGACGGCCTCCATGAGCTGCCGCTGGTCGAAGAACTGCAGCGGCAGGGCCGTGCCTTCTTGAAGCCGCTTCGCTTCGACGCCAAGAGCGGCGCCTGTTTCGCGAAGCCAGCGCCGCGCGTTGACGAGCAGCCAGCGGCGCAACTCCTCGACGTCGAGCAGGCCGAAGTAGGCCGTCGGCGACATGGGGCTGGTGCCGACGACGCGGACGCACGAGGCGAACGAGAAGGGGAGGTGATCGTTCGACGGACTCGTCAGGGCCCAGTCCAGCGTCTCGATCTTCTCCTCCAGCGGCGTCTCGGGATCGGTGAGCTTTCTCAGCTCCTGCAACAGCACCCAGTGCAGTTGCACCACGGCGGCCTCGCTCCACTCGGGAGCGTCTCCGATCGCGATCAGCTGCTTCAGCGCGTCCTGGGTCTGCAGCGGCAACTGGTGCAACTGCAGGGTGTGGACGGCTTCGGCACGGCCGGGGATGGATGGGGGTTCGTCGAGGTCAAACAGCGAACCTCGGATGCAAGCGTTGGCGACACTCATGTTGAGCATTGCTGCCTCCATGGATGCGCGAGGCAACGCCCATCCCCGCAGGGGCAGCAGTTGCCCCGCGGGGGTTGAGTGAGTGGCCGGTCATGAACCGGCGTATAGGGCTGGCTTGGGCGGCGAGAGCCGCTGGATCGGTGTGCCAGCTACCGATCGGGAGAGACCTTTCGGCGCACGACGAAACGGGTCGCGCCTCGAAAGGCTGATCGGTGGATGCGGATGTGCCCGGGAGACGGGCGATGCGTCGAATCGACGCCCTGGAGGGCTTGCCTGATTTGGGGTGCAGGGCCAGCTACTGCACAGGCGCGAACCTTAGCGCCCGGCGCCGTGCCCTGTCAACGGCGAGGCGACGGCCGATTTGGAGGGGGGGTTCGACCCGCCTTTCCGGTGGCGCGCGCCGGCGGCGGTCGGGATGATTGCGGTACCCGCCCAACCTCACTTGGACAACGGAGCGTGCCATGACCTCAACCCGACTCGCCGTCATCGACACCGGCCAGGTGAACGAGCGCATTCTGAACAAGGACGAGTACCGGGCGGACTTTCGGAAGGTCGAAGGCGCCTCGCTGAAGCGGACCACGCACCTCTCCAGCCCGCATGCCAAACGCATGTTCGCGCGCTGCTTCTACAGCTTCCAGGCGTCGATGTACTTCATCAGCCAGCTCGGCCGTGCCAAGCTCGATCACGAGGTGGTGGAACGCATCGAGCAGAACATCCGCGAGGCCCTGGACGCGGCGACCGATGAGATCAACAAAGCCATCGACCAGGCCGAGGCACTGCTCAAACACCACAACATCGAGACGCTGGCGTCCTACGACACGGTGCCTCTGCAGGAAGAGATCGGCATCACTTCCTCGTTCGGCCGGCGCTACTTCGACCTGATGCACAAGCTCGACATCATCATGCCGATGATGGAGACGCTGGCCATCGAGGAGATCATCAGTGAACGCGAGCTCGAGACGCGCCGGTCCCTGTACAAGCGGATCGTGCTGAGCATCTCGACCAAGGCGCGCAACCTCTGGATGGGCGTGCGTCGCCGCATGAACGAACGAGACGCGAGGCTGGCAGCGGAGGCGGCCAAGCCGCGGCCACAGGCCTCGAGACCGGCGCCCTCGACCAACCCGGAGCAGGACAGGCCCCAGGCGGGCGAGGCGGCGACCGACCAGCGCGTCGATGAACCCGTCTCAGTCGCGGGTGAGGAGACGGCCAGCACCGTCCCGGAAGTTGCGGGTCAGGAGACCGAGTCCGTGCCCGCCGGCGCTTAGCTGTCGAGGCCGAGCTGAGCGACGATCCACAGGCGAAGCGCAGCGCTGCCTTCGGCGTCGGCCACCAGTTCCTTTGGTGTTCTGCCTGCCAGCTCCGCGATGGGCAGCGAGACCCACAGCGAGTAGCCAAGTGCTGCCGGGACGATCTGCTCCGGCGCCTCCTCGAAACCGAGTTCCAGCAGCAGCCTGCGGACGTGGGCGATGGCCAGCAGGTCGGCGGGCATGGGCTCGTGCGGCAGGATCGAGTGCCAGCCGCGGTCAGTCCGGGCGCTCGCTCGAGTAGTCGACGCGCCGGTAGCGGTCCATCACCCGCATCTCGACCACCCCGAGCCACTTGGCCACCAGGTCCGGTGATTTGCCGCGGCGCAGCTGGCGGAGCGCGAAGGTGTGACGCAGGCGGTAGGCACCGCCTTCGACTAGGCTCTTGTCGATGCCGGAGGCCTCGAGGACCGCCTTCACCGCGTCATAGTGGGTCACCTTGCCCCATGGCTTGCCAGTACGCGTCGCGGGAAACAGGAAGTCGCCGGCGAGATTCTGTTCCTTGCGCACCTGCAGCCAGTAGGCCAGCACGCGACCTGCCCACTTGATCACCGGTGCTTCACGTTCTGGGCTGTCGCCGTGCGCCGGCACATGGACCGTGCCCGGTACGCCCTTCTCGTCACCCGTTCGCATCACCGGGGACGTCAGGCGAAGCATCCGGACATCGGCTGGCGTCAGCCCGGAGCCCAGGTGCAGCGCGACGGCAGACCGGTTGCGCAGTTCCTGCCAGGTGATGTCGGCGCCGCGACGGCCCGAACGTGGCAGGCCGGCGGAGAGGTAGTTGACGAGGATGCGGGCCTCGGCAGGGGCCAGGTAGTCAGGCAGTGCGTCGCGCCGATTGGCGTTGGCATAGAGCCAGTCCTCACGGGATTGCAGCAGGGTGGCTGCCGCCCGGTTCGGGGCGGCAGCCCCGGTGGCCTCTGCGCGGATCTCGAGCACGCTGTCGATGAGCTTCAGCAAGCGCCATGCGTGCCGTGGCGTGAACTTCCCGGCCTCCTTGAGCCGGCTGGGCTTTGCACGAGCCGCGTTCGCGGGTTCGAGTCGGCTGTTGATGAAGGCACCGAGGTCCGCCTCGGTGATGCCGTCCAGGCCGACCACGGGTGACTGGCTCAGGCACCACTCGGCAAACGCCTGCCAGAGGACCGTGTACGAGCGAATGGAGGAGGCCAAGGTGATCTTGCGTGAGGCCGCAGTGCGCTGGTGTTCGAGCCACTGGTCGAACGCCTCCTGGTAGGCCCGCACCTGGTCGGCCGGGTCGGCGTCGTCGAACAGGTCAAGGTTCTTGGGGGCCATGGTGAGGGATCATAAAACCGAACCAACGGCGCGGGCGTTGCTTCCATCGCACCTTCCCGACCCAAGCCAGTTCGCGTCAACCCAAACGCAGGCCAGGAAGGATCCGAGCGGGAGCGCCGTTGGTTCGGTTTTGAAGTGACCGGCGGCACCCGAACCCTCGCGGTGATGCACCGCGAAGTAGGCCCCCATTGGTGGGTACCCATCAACTCGCTCGTTGGGGCGATCGGTGAGTTCGCCGGCCCGCGGGAAGATCGGTGGCAGCGCGCCTGCGATCGCGTCGCCCCAAAGACGATGTGCAGGGGCTGTTTCGATCGGTCGGGCCACATTGCAGAAGGAACGTGGAAACTCAGCGTTCACCTCAGCGCGGTTGGATGTGGGTCGAGACGATCTGCGTACCTCTTGCAGGCGGGCTTGACGGCGCGCAGACGCCGAGCACCCTGGGGCATGGACAACAGAACCGGTCGACGAACCGTTGGAGCAGGCAGACGGGTCAATCTCAGGACGAACAGAGCCATGAGTGAGCAGGGCAGGGCCGCGGAGGGACCGCAGGTCGAAGTCGCGGGCAAGGCTGCTGGCGGGGACTACTCGCCCGACGCCGGTGAGACGGCGCGCGCGATGACTGCCAACGCCGTCGTCTCGGCTGTGGCCAACGTGCCGCTGCTGCTGGCCGCGGTCGCGCTGGTCGTGTACATGGCGTTTGAGGCCGGGCTGAGCGTGCCGGGAACGATCTTCGGCGCATTCGGGCTCGCGGCATCGGGCTGGCGTTGGTCGATGAGCAAGCGCTACCGCTTGCGCGAACCCTTTGACGAGGGAATGGCGTGGGCAGCGCGACGCGAAATCGAGCTCAACGCCGGCCTGTCCGGTCTCATGTGGGGCTACGGTGCCCTGGCCATCTACCCGCACCTCAAAGAGGTCGCGCAGATCGCCTACCCGATGCTGCTGGCTGGATCGGCCGGCGTGGCGGCCCTGTATGCCCCGTTGGCAGGGCGTGCCTACCTCTACATGATCGTGCCGCAGGTGGCGTCGCTGGTCATCGCCCATCTGGCCTTCGACGGCCTGCGCTCGATCGGACTGGCCGCCATCGTGGCCGGGTTCGGCTTCACGATGCACCGGTCCGCGCAGTTGTCGAAGGCAGCGGGCGAACGGCTCGCGAGAGCCCTGCTCGAACGCGATCGCCTGAGGGCTGACCACGCGCGCCTCGCAGAGCTGGAACTCACCGAGGCCAAGCTGGCGGCCGAGTCCGCGCGCAACGAAGCGGCGGCCACACGGGATCTGTTCATCGCCAAGGTCTCGCACGAGTTCCGCACGCCCCTGCAGACGATCGTCGCCCTAGCCGACCTGCTCGCGCTCAAGACCGCTGACGAGAGGTCCAAAGGCCTTCAGGAGCCGGTCCAGCGGCTGTCACGAGCGGCCGACCAACTGATGCACCAGGCCAACGACCTGGCCGCCTTCGTGCGGGCCAATCAGGCCGCAGGCTACGAGATCCGTGAACGCCCGGTGCGGCTGGACGAAGTGGTGGCTGCGTCGATCACCGAACTCCGGGAGTTGGCCAACCGCAAGGGGGTCGACGTGCGCGTCACGGTCCCGGCCATCTCGCTTCATGCCGACGACATGCGCCTGCAGCAGATCATCGGGAACCTGGTGAGCAACGCGGTCAAGTACACGAGCCATGGCCTCATCGAGATCCACGCGGACGTGGATGGCGACGGGCCCCACACCATGACCTTGTGGGTGAGCGACACGGGCAGCGGCATCGCCGAAGAGGTTCTGCCGAACGTCTTCGACCCGTGGTTTCGAGGCACCCGCGAAGCGCGCGGCCTGGGGCTCGGACTGTCGATCGTGCGGTCCCTGGTCGCGCAACTCGGCGGCACTGCGGAGATCAAGTCGGAGAAGGGGCGCGGCACCAGGGCCACCGTGCACATCCCGGTGAAGGTGCTGGACCAGCAGCCACACCGTCCGCTTTCCGGCTCGTCCAGCCTGTCGGGCCTGCACGTGCTTGTCGTCGACGACGAGGACTCCGTTCGCAGCGCCGTGGCGGATCTCCTGCGTGCCAAGGGCGCGGAGTGTGTGGAGGCGCCTGGGACGGACGAGGCGCTGCAAGAGCTCGGTTCGAAGGCATTCGAGGTGGCGCTGGTCGACATCCAGATGCCCGGCGCGGATGGCTACGAGCTTGCGCGGCGGCTCAGGTCTCGCTACCCGGAATGCGACACGAGGCTGATCGCCATGAGCGCATTCGGACTGGCTGAGGAGCACGGCCATCTCTTCAACGCCTACGTCGCCAAGCCCTCGAAGGCCGACAAGATGGTCGGCACGATCATCCAGACCCTGGCGCATGGTCGCGCCGCCGGGGCCAACGCGGCTCCGCTGAGCAATTCGAGCGGCGCATCGAGCACAGCGTGAGTCGGCACCGGCTCTGCATCGCGGCGCGCGCCGCGGTCGCGGACGGGTCCGTCAACGGCCTCTGAAAGCCGGCAGCACTTCGTTGACGGACACGGCGCGCAGATCGCCGACCAGTCGGCCCTGGACGTCGGTGATCACCAGGCCCCTTCGCGCCGCCTCCCGACAGAGCGCATCGAGCCGCGGGTCCGCAAAGCTTGCCGGCGGATCGTAGGCCTGCAGTTGAAGCCCGGCGACCGCGAGCAGGCCATCGGCGCTGGGCCGATCCCGTTGTCCAGAGGGACCACACAGGCCGGCGAGCGCGGTTCGCAACGGTGATGTCCGGGGGTTCATGGCGAAGCAGGTGCAGGGCGCCCCATCGTGCGGCTGACCGCGGGAGCGCGCAACTCGAAACCCCGGTCCAACCCCCCGTCGAAATCGGCCGTCGATTTCAGATGGTCAGCCGTTCCGTCGCCTGTGCGCACGCGCCCCTGCGATTCACGGCGTTTGCTGCGCCACGTGCTTGACGCGAAGGATCTCGACGGTGCGAGAGGTGTCGATCACCCGATAGACGGCGATGTAGTTGGCGTGCAGCACGAGTTCGCGCACGTCGGCTGGCAGCCCGGGCCGGCCCTCATGGCCGAGCCTCGGGTGCTGGGCCAGCGGCTGGACTTTCTCGCGCAGCTTCTTGCCGAAGGTGCGTGCACGGGTAGGACTGTCCTGGGCGATGTAGCGGACGATGCTGCGCAGGTCTTCAAGAGCCTTTGGGCGCCAGGCGATGCGGTAGTCGGCCCCAGGCATCAGTCCCCGAGCTCCGGCCGCCACGTCCGCACGATGGCCCTGAACTCGGCCTCGTAGCCCAGGCTGTCGGGGTAGCGGTGAACGCGGCCGGCCAGGCCGAACACGGTCGTCATGTCCGCCACGATGTCGGTGTCCAGTGCCCACAGCGAGGTCAGGTCGAAGGCACCGCAGCTGCCTGTGTTCCACCAAGCCAGCAGAAAGTCCGCAACGACCCGGCTCTGCCCGGAGTCGCGCCTGGCATGCGCGAGCAGGCGCTCGAGCGCCGCCACTTCCTCGGAGGTGATCGCTGGGGGCGGCGCTTCAGCGGCGGCGGCCAGCATCGCCTGCGCAATGACCTGATCGGGTTGGCGCGGCGTCGTGCTCATGCGCCTTTCCTTCGCGCGGAGCTGGCACGCTGAAGCTCGATCGCATCGATTTCGGCGTCCATGGCCGCCATGACCTCGTCGTGCGGGACGCTCGGGCGCGGATCGTCGAGCGATTCCTGGATCTCGGCGGCGAGCCACCGGTTGTGCGCCGCAGCCTGGTGGGCCGTGCGCATCGCTTCGGCCTGGCTGGAGCGGCTGCGGCTCATGTCCTTCTCGTCGGGGTTCCAGTCGGTGGCGTCGAGCTGTGCCACAGCGATGCCGACCTCGCGAAGCAGGATCATGGCTGAGGCCGGGTTGCCGAAGCGGCGCGGCTCGGTGCTGCGTGCCTTGGCCAGCACGGCGTCCTGGCCGCTCCGGGTGGCGATGCGCAGCATGAATGCGCCGCCCTGGCCCTTGAGCGTGACGCCGGCGACGCCGCCAGCGGCCGCGGTGGCGCGCAGTTGTTCCAAGGTCATGCTGTGCATAGGATTCACCGCATCAGAGATGGAATCATTGTGCACGGTTGACAGAAGTCGTGCAACGACCGCCGGCCGAAGCGCGAGATTCAATGAGAGTGCGGAAGGACCGGGCCATGAGGACGATGAGGTCCCTGGCCAAGCCATCGCTGGCGGGAGCAGCGCTCATCTCGTATGCTTCTGGCGCGATTGTCGCCCAAACCGCCAATGCGCGACGATAATGTTTATGTCAAATAGGCTTAAGTAGCCACATTTGGTACCGAGCCAGCGGCGGCTTGGCGGCCTGATTTGCATTCCCACTTGTCGCAAGCCTGACTCGTTTGTCGGCTGTCATGGTCTTGCCACATTTCAATCAAATACTTCAACAAAGGTTTGATTAATCGTGGAAGACGATCTTGTGGCCCGCTCCCTCAGTGCACTTTCTCAGGTGCATCGCCTGAAGGCGTTCCGTGCTCTCGTGGTGGCCGGCAAGCAAGGCCTGACCCCGGGCGTGCTGAGCGAGCAACTCGGCATCTCGCCGGCCTCGATGTCTTTCCATCTCAAAGAGCTGCTGTTCGCGGGCCTGGTGAGCCAGACGCGCGATGGCCGCAACCTGATCTACCGCGCTTCGTTCGACCGCATGAACGACCTGCTGGGCTTCCTGACATCGAACTGCTGCGAGGGGCAACCCTGCGAGCTTGAATCCCCATCCTGCAACTGCTGAGAGACATCCCATGGCCGACAAGACCTACAACGTGCTGTTCGTCTGCACGGGCAATTCCGCGCGCTCCATCCTCGCGGAAGCACTGATGAACGACCTGGGCAAGGGCCGTGGCTTCAGGGCCTTCTCGGCCGGGAGCCACCCCCGTGGCGAGGTGAACCCCTGGGCCCTGCGGACCGTGGCCGATCACCACTACCCGACGGACGGCTACCGCAGCAAGAGCTGGGAAGAGTTCGCCACGCCGGATGCACCGCAGCTGGACTTCGTGTTCACCGTCTGCGACCAGGCGGCGGGCGAGGTTTGCCCAGTGTGGCCAGGCCAGCCAATGACGGCGCACTGGGGCATGCCCGACCCGGCCGCGGTGGACGGGCCCGACCAGGCCATCCGCAACGCCTTCCTCGACACCTTCATCACCATGAAGCGCCGTATCGAGCTGATGCTGGCCCTTCCGATCGCCAGCCTCGACAAGATGGCGATCCAGCGCGAAATCAAGGACATCGGAACCCAGTGATGACCACCAACGTTCTCATTCTGTGCACCCACAACTCGGCGCGCAGCGTGCTGTCGGAGTGCATGCTCAACCACTGGGCGAAGAAGCTTGGCAAGGACGTGCGTGCCTACAGCGCCGGCAGCGCGCCCAGTGGCCGGATCAACCCCTACGCGCTGGAGGCTCTGGGCAATGCGGGCATCGACATCAGCAGCGTGCGCAGCAAGTCCTGGGACGAGTTCGTGGGCCCAAGCGCGCCCGAGATGCGCATCGTGATCACGGTGTGCGACAGCGCGGCGGCCGAGCAGTGCCCGTACTGGCCGGGCAGCCCGGTGAAGGTGCATTGGGGCTACCCTGATCCGTCGAACGCCCCTGAGGCCGAGAGGCGCCAAGCCTTCGAGCTGACGCGCCAGGCCATCGGCTACCGCATGCTGCAGCTGCTGTCGCTGCCTCTGGACCGCATGGGCAATGACGAGCTGCAGACCGCGCTCGTCGAGGCCTACAAGAGCTGAGCGGATTGCGCATGCGATCCGATCTTCAGCGGCGCCTCCTCGCCGAAACCCTGGGCACCGCGCTGCTGCTGGCCGTGGTGATCGGCTCGGGAATCATGGCCGAGCGCCTGGCTGGCGGCAATGTGGCCATCTCGCTGCTAGCCAACACGGCCGCCACAGTTGGCGGCCTGTACATCCTCATCGAGGTTCTGGGCCCGGTCAGCGGCGCGCACTTCAACCCCGCCGTGTCCCTGGTCATGAGCCTGCGTGGCGCGCTGCCGAAATCGCTGTTCGCCCCCTACGTGGTGTCGCAACTCGTCGGCGCGGTGCTTGGCGCCTGGCTGGCGCACGCGATGTTCGATGCCACGCTGCTGCAGTTCTCGACCAAGGTGCGAGGCGGAACCGGCCAGTGGATCGCCGAGGCCGTTGCAACGGCCGGCTTGCTGCTGGTGATCCTTCGTGCCCCGGCCCCGAAGGTCGCCGCGATGGTCGCCTGCTACATCGGTGCCGCCTACTGGTTCACGGCGTCGACATCCTTCGCCAACCCGGCGGCAGCCTTCGGGCGGATGTTCAGCGACACCTTCGCCGGCATCTCACCGGCCAGTGTGCCCGGTTTCGTCGCTGCCCAGCTGGTGGGTGCGGGCCTCGGAGCGCTCATCCACCGTAGCCTCGACGCTTGAGCGAGGTCAATATCCTGCAGGGCATGTGTGCCGACCATGTCCAGAGTCGCACGAGGAATCCACCATGAGCAAGCTTGAAGTTTATGAACCCGCGATGTGCTGCCCGACGGGCGTGTGCGGCGTCAGCGTCGATCCGGTCCTGGTGCAGTTCAACGCCGACCTGCAGGCCTTGGGTCAGTCCGGCGTCGAGATCGTGCGCCACAGCCTGAGCCACAACGCGGCGGCCTTCACCACCAACGCCGACGTGATGAAGGAGATGGGCGCGAGCATGGACCGCCTGCCCATCGTGACCGTCGACGGCCGCATCGTGTCGACCGGCATGTATCCGTCGAAAGCGCAGCTGATCAGCAAGCTCGGCCTGGACATCCCCACAGCCGAGAAGCCCCGCGTCAAGCTCGGAGAATGCGGCTGCGCGCCTGGCAAGTGCTGCTGAGCCCGGGCGGCGGCTGACATGGCGCTCCCAGGCATCGAGACGCGCTTTGCCTTCTTCACCGGCAAGGGCGGTGTCGGCAAGACCTCGCTGGCCTGCGCCAGCACCCTACGGCTGGCTGAGCAGGGTCGGCGCGTGCTGCTGGTCAGCACGGACCCGGCGTCCAACCTCGACGAGGTGCTTGAGACGCCGTTGACGACCACGCCGACCGAGGTCCATGGCGTCCCGGGCCTGAGCGCCCTCAACGTCGATCCGGAGGCGGCTGCCGCGGCGTATCGCGAGCGCATGGTGGGGCCGTACCGCGGCATCCTGCCGCCGGCGGCGATTCGCAGCATGGAGGAGCAGTTCTCCGGCGGCTGCACGGTCGAGATCGCGGCTTTCGACGCCTTCGCCGGGCTGCTCGCCGGCAACGAGGTGACGCAGGCCTTCGACCATGTGGTGTTCGACACGGCGCCGACCGGCCACACGCTGCGGCTGCTGTCCCTGCCGTCGGCGTGGAACGATTTCCTCGCGACCAACACGACGGGCAGTTCGTGCCTGGGTCCGCTGGCGGGCCTGGAGAAGAGCAAGGCAACCTACGCGGCGGCGGTGCGCTCGCTGGCCGACCGGCAGCTGACGACGGTGGTGCTTGTCGCCCGCCCGGAAGTCTCGGCGCTGAGAGAGGCGGATCGCACCCGCCACGAGTTGGCCGATCTCGGTGTTCGCAACCAGGTCCTTGCCCTGAACGGGCTCTACGAAGCAGCCTCGGACGATTCGGTCGCCCGCGCGATGTCGAGCCGCCATGCCAAGGCCGTGAAGCAGATGCCGGCTGGCCTGGCGGCGCTGCCACGCAGCCAGACCGGGTTCATCCCTCGCGGGCTGGTCGGGTTGGCGTCGCTGCGGGCCTTCCTCCATCCTCAGAGCGAAGACCGCACGACGCCCGCTGTGTCATCGATCGACCGACTGCCCGATGGCCTGGCGACGATCGTCGACGACATTGAGGCCGCCGGTCACGGGCTTGTGATGACCATGGGCAAAGGCGGCGTCGGCAAGACCACGGTCGCTGCGGCTGTAGCGGTGGCGCTTGCCGAGCGCGGCCGCCGTGTGGTGCTCTCCACCACGGACCCGGCCGCGCACGTGTCCTGGGCCCTGGACGAGCAGGTGCCGAACTTGACCGTCGAGCGCATCGATCCCGTCGCCGAGGTCGAGCGTTATCGCAACGAGGTGATGGGCAAGGCCGGCGCCAGCCTGGACGCGCAGGCGCGGGCGATGCTGGACGAGGACCTTCGTTCGCCCTGCACCGAAGAGATCGCGGTGTTCCGCGCATTCGCGCAGTCGGTCGACAAGGCCCAGGACGCGTTCGTGGTGCTGGACACGGCGCCCACCGGCCACACCATCCTGCTGATGGATTCGGCCGAGGCCTACCACCGGGAGGTGAGCCGCACCCAGGGGGACTCGCCAGAGTCGGTGCGCAAGCTCCTGCCGCGCCTGCGCGATCCGTTCTTCACGCGCGTGCTCATCGTGACGCTGGCCGAGGCGACGCCCGTGCACGAGGCGGAACGCCTTCAGGCCGATCTGCATCGCGCCGGCATCGAGCCCTTCGCATGGGTCATCAACCAGAGCCTGCTGGCGAGCGGGACGCACGACCCGGTGTTGACGCAACGCGGCGCGTACGAGGCACCGTTCATCGCTCATGTGATGCAGATTGCTGCGAAACGATGCGCCCTGATCCCTTGGCAGGTCGAGGCACCGGTCGGGGAACTGGCGCTGAGCAGCTTGGCGACGCAGGTTCCGAATGACTTGAGGCGCGAATCGTGAAGGCGTTGCCGATCGGGGCGGATCTGGCCCTGCCCTCGGTGCCGGGAGACTTCACCTGACGCGCCAAGTCCGCTGATGGCCTCGTCAGCCCAGTGACTGACGCGGCTGCAAGGCAATGATGGCCATGCCCACCAGGCACACGGCACCGCCGATCAAGTCCCAGCGGGTCGGCATGACCCCATCCACGCGCCACAGCCAGACCAGGGCCACCACGACGTAGACACCGCCATAGGCCGCATAGGTGCGGCCAGCGGCGCTCGGGTGCCAGGTCAGCAACCAGGCGAAGACCGCGAGCGCGGCAGCGGCCGGCAGCAGCAGCCAACGCGGCCGACCTTGGGTCAGCACGAGCCACGGCAGGTAGCAGCCGATGATTTCGGCCAGCGCGGTGATGACGAAGAGTGCGGTGAGGCGGAAGAAGTCAAACATCAGTGGGCTCCGCGAACGTGGCGGTGGCCGGCCGGCTTGACGCCCTGCGCGGCGGCATTGTCCAGTTGATTCAGGATGCCGCACGCATTCATCGCATGCGGTGACTGGCAGCGCGCACGCAGCGCCTTCAGGGTCGATTCGAGCGACCGCAGTTCGCGGATGCGCTGGGCCACGTGCCCGATATGCGCGTCCAGGATGTTGTTGACCTCGCCGCAGTCATCGGGCGGGGCGTCCCGCAGGCGCAACAGCGCACGGATCTCATCGAGCGCCATATCCAGATTGCGGCAGTGGCGGATGAAGGCCAGGCGCTCGGCATGTGCGGTCGTGTACACCCGGTAGTTGTTGTCGCTGCGTTGGGCGGCAGGGATCAGGCCCTCGCGCTCGTAGAAGCGGATGGTTTCTACCGGTGTGCCCGTCGCCTCAGCCAGGTTTCCGATGCGCATGGAGTCCCCTCTTGCCGATGAAGGCTTGACCTTACACCGACTTCAGGGTTTTCAATGGCGACATCCAACAACAGGACATGATCGTGGATCGACCAGAAGCTGCTGCAGCGACACCGTCAACATCAGAGAACCAGGCATCTTGCTGCGGCTGCGGTACGACGACGCCAGCAGCGCCCGCGACACCTCCGGGTGCCAACTGGGTGCGATTTCGGGTGCCGACGATGGACTGCGCGTCCGAAGAGTCCGAGATCCGCCGAGCGGTGGAAGGCATTGCCGGGATCCGGGCGCTGACCTTCCAGCTCGGGCAACGCAGCCTGGCGCTGGATGCCCCTGGGCCAGCCGTGGAGCTGGCCGTGGCTGCCATGCGCAAGGCCGGCTTCGATCCACAGCCGCTGGCAGCGCCCCAGCCGGGTGCAACGCCCGGACACGCTGACGCGGATGACGGACACGACCATGGCGTCCAGCAGGCCAGCTACGGGCCACTGGGCATGGCCTTGGCTCTGGCCATCGTTGCCGAGCTGGTGGGCTACTTCGCGCCAGACACGCTGCTCTGGAAAGGCGCCGGCCTGGCGGTGGCCGCCGCCGCCATCTGGCTGGCGGGCTTCGACGTCTACAAGAAGGGTTTGATTGCGCTGCGGCACGGGCGCCTGAACATCAACGCCCTGATGACCGTGGCCGTCACCGGCGCCTTCGCCATCGGCCAATGGCCAGAGGCGGCGATGGTGATGGCCTTGTATGCCATCGCCGAAGCCATCGAAGCGCGTGCGGTCGACCGCGCCCGCAATGCCATCAAGGGCCTGCTGGCGATGGCACCGGAAGAAGCGGCCGTGCGCCAGGCCGATGGCAGCTGGTTGACCGTGCCCGTCGCCAGCGTGGCGCTGGACGCGGTGCTGCGCGTGCGGCCGGGTGAACGGGTGCCCATGGACGGCGTCCTGACGGCAGGCAGCACCAGCATCAACCAGGCCCCGGTCACCGGCGAGAGCATCCCGGTGGACAAGGCCGTGGGCGACCCGGTGTTTGCCGGCACCATCAACGACACCGGCAGCTTCGAGTTCCGCGTCACGGCGCTGGCCTCGAACTCGACCCTGGCACGCATCATCCACGCAGTCGAAGAGGCCCAAGGAACACGCGCGCCCACGCAGGGCTTTGTGGACCGCTTCGCGGCGGTCTACACGCCGGCGGTCTTCGTCATCGCGCTGGCCGTCGCCCTGCTCGGCCCCTGGCTGCTGGACTGGACCTGGATGCAGGGGGTCTACAAAGCCCTGGTGCTGCTGGTCATCGCCTGCCCCTGCGCGCTGGTGATTTCCACGCCGGTGACCATCGTCAGCGGCCTGGCGGCCGCGGCCCGGCGAGGCATCCTGATCAAGGGCGGGGTGTACCTGGAGGGTGCGCGCAAGCTCAAGGCCATCGCGCTGGACAAGACCGGCACGGTCACCGAGGGCAAGCCCAAGCTGGTGGCATGGCAAGTGCTCGACACCGCCGGAGCTGCGGGCGTTGACTCTGACACCGCAGAACACATGGCCGCGGTGCTGGCCGGCCACTCCGACCACCCGGTGTCGCGCGCGATCGCAGCCGGGCTACAGCCCAACAGCGTTCAGGCCCAGAGCTTCAAGGCCATTGCCGGGCGCGGCGTGCAGGCCGAGATCGCCGGAAAGACCTGGGTGCTTGGCAACCACCGCCTGATCGAGGAACGCGGCCAGTGCTCGCCGGCGCTGGAAGCGACGCTGCGCACGCATGAAGAAGCCGGCCGCACCGTCAGCCTGCTGGCCTGCGACACCGGCCCGGTAGCCCTGTTTGCGGTGGCTGACACCATCAAGGCATCTTCGCGGGAAGCAGTGGCCGAGTTGAAGGCATTGGGCATCACACCGGTGATGCTGACCGGCGACAACCAGGCCACGGCCACGGCCATTGCCCAGGAGGCTGGCATCACCGAAGTCCGGGGCAACCTGCTGCCGCAGGACAAGTTGGACGCCATCAAGACCCTGCAGGCGCAGCACGGCATGACGGCCATGACCGGCGACGGCATCAACGACGCGCCTGCGCTGGCCCAGTCGGACATCGGCGTGGCCATGGGTGCGGCCGGCACCGACACCGCGATGGAAGCCGCCGACGTGGTGGTGATGAACGACGACCTGCGGCGCATTGCCGAGACGGTGCGCCTGTCGAAGGCCACACACGCCATCCTGTGGCAGAACATCGCGCTGGCACTGGGCATCAAGGCGGTGTTCCTGGTGCTGGCGGTGTTCGGCAATGCCTCGATGTGGATGGCCGTGTTCGCCGACATGGGCGCCAGCCTGCTGGTGGTGGTCAACGGGCTGCGTTTGCTGCAAGCCAGGGTGCAAGGCCGATGACGCCCGGCTCTCAACGCGCAATGGCCTTCGCTGCCGCCATGGCCGAAGCCAGGCATCACCTCGCTGCAGCGCAGCCGATGGCCGCGATGCCTTTGCTGCAGCGCGCCCATGTGCTCGGTCAGCGGGACATCGGCCTCCACCTGCGCGTGCACCTGCTGATGCTGCGTGCCGCCTGGGCACTGCGTGACGGCCGCGAACTCCGTGGGCAACTTCTGCGCCTGGTGCTCACACCCATCGGGCACCTGAGCGGCCGCCTGCCGTTGGGCAACATCGGCACATCCGACGTCAGCCCGTTCGAACCGATGGCCTTGCCGCCTGACATGGCGCATCTGCTGCACGACGACAAGCCCTGACAAGGGCTTGGCTGGCCCTGCGGCCGGCACCTCAGGACAGTCAGGCCCCCGAATTCGGTGACGGACTGCCCGCGCCTGGCGCGCGCAGCAAGGTCAAGCCGATCGATGTGACGCCATCTGCTGACCTCGCAAACGGCTGCCCGCCGTGCATGCGTGCGATCGCGGCGACGATGGCCAGGCCCAGCCCATGGTTCTGATGGGCGCCGCTGCGGGCCCGGTCACCACGGAAGAAGCGGTCGAAGAGCCGCGGCAGGTGCCCGGGTTCGATGGTGGTACCTTGGTTGACCACCACCACCCGCAGCGCCCCAGGGGCTGCCTCGGAAATGTCGATGCGGATGCTCGTCCCACGGTCGGCGTAGCGCGTGGCATTGGCCACCAGGTTGGACAGGGCGCGTTGCAGCAGCGGCAGGTCGAACTCTCCGGCGGCGTCACCGACCACCTCGACCTGGAGACCGGCCTCGTCCAACGCGGCATCGTGGTATTCCGCCACCCGCTGCGCCAACGCAGCCAGGCTGGCCGTGGCCACACGGCGGGCCGAGCTGCCCCGATCAGACTGGGACAAGAACAGCATGTCCTGCACGATGCCCGCGAGGCGCTGCAATTCCTCCAGGTTCGAGCCGAGCACCTCACGCAGCTCATCGGCACCACGGGCCTTGCGCAAGGCCAGCTCCGTGCTGCCGATCAAGGTGGCGAGCGGGGTGCACAGTTCATGGGCGACATCGGCATTGAAGCCCTCCAGCTGCTCATAGGCCAGCGACAGCCGACCCAGCAGGTCGTTGAACTGCGCAATCAGCGGTTCGAGCTCCTCGGCCTGGCCGGAACCATCCAGGCGCCGATGCAAGGTGTCGGCCGCCAGCCTGCGTGTCTGCTCCACCAGCTCACGCACCGGGCGCAAGCCCAGGCGTACCAAAACAAAGCCACCGGCCGAACCCAAGGCGGCCCCGGCCAGCGCGGCCGCCAACAACGTGAATGCCAACCGGCGCAGCAATTGATGGTCTTCGTCGGTGTCCAGCGTCAGGATGGCAGTCAGTGGCAGCGGCGCGGTGGCCAGCGCAGCCACTTCAAAATGGGCTTGGCGCAAATTGCTCGATGCGACCCCGCCTGTGCGCTGGTAGTAAACGCTGCCATCCGGCCTCTGCAGCAAAAGGCTCAGTTCCTGGTGACCGATGAAAAAATCATCCAGCTTGTGGGTCAACACGGCCGGGTCATCACGCGAAGCTGGCTCGGTCAGCAGGTGCCGCACCTGAGCCTGTTTCTGCGCGAGAGCCTCAGATTGCCTGGCCTCGAAGTTCATGTGCGTGACAGCGTAGACCGCCACGCAAACCACTGAGAGGCCCGTCAAGCTCTGCAGTGCCAGCCAGATCGACAACCGTCGACCTAGCGAGCCGACACGGCTTCTGCTCATTCGTCGCGCGCCTCCAGAACGTAGCCCATGCCACGCGCCGTGTGCAGCAAGGGGCGCTCGAAGGGCGCATCGAGCTTGCCGCGCAATCTGCGCACCGCCACGTCGATGACGTTGGTGGCGCTGTCGAAATTGATGTCCCACACCTGCTCGGCAATCTCGGTGCGGGACAGCACCTCCCCCTGGCGGCGCAGCAGCAGCGTCAACAGCACGAACTCCTTGGCCGTGAGATCGAGCCTTCTGCCAGCCCGGGTGGCCTTGCGCCGAACAAGGTCCAGCTCCAGGTCGGCCAGGCCAAGGACTGTTGCCCCCTCAGGTTCGCGCGTTGGGCGCGCTCGGCGCAGCAGCACCTGTATCCGCGCCACGAGTTCGGAGAACGCAAACGGCTTGAGCAGGTAGTCGTCGGCCCCGGCTTGCAAGCCCTTGACGCGGTCTTCCACACGCTGGCGAGCGGTGAGCATCAGCACGGGGGTCTGCTTGCTCTGCCGCAAGGCCGCCAGCACGCCCAGACCGTCGATGCCGGGCAGCATGCTGTCCAGCACGATCAGGTCGTGGCTGCCTTGCATCGCCAGATGCAGGCCATCGACGCCGTTGTGCGCCAGCTCCACGACATAGCCCTCTTCGCCCAGCCCCTTGCGCAGGTACTCGGCCAGCTTGATCTCGTCTTCGACCACCAGGAGTTTCATGTTCCTCACGCCTTCAACTGGAGCGGCCTGAACATGGCCGTTCTGTCATGTGTTGGTCCCATCTCTGTTGGGGGCGAATTTCTACAGTCATGTCCATGCCCTCAGGCATGCCGCGACACAAGGTCGACGGCCACTTCACAAAGGAATCAGGACCATGAACATCCGCAAACACGCCGCTCTCTCCGTTGTTGCTCTGGCCATGGGTCTGCCCATGGTTGCGCAGGCCAATTCGCTGTACCACCCAGCCTCGAATGAGAGGGGCTACACCGAGCATCCCGACCACTGGAAGAGCACGAAAACGCGCGCTGAGGTGCTGGCCGAGATCGAGGCTGCGCGCAAGGACGGCACCCTGGCGCTGATTCAGCGCAACGCACCGCTGCCGCAAAAGGCCATCGGCCCCGCGAAGACCCGCCAGCAGGTGATCGACGAGATGCTCAATGAGCCCGCCGAAGAGCGCCGTGCTCGCCTGGCGCTTCAGACCGGCGGCTGATACACCGTCTGTCTTCACCCGCCGCGCGGGCCACCAGACACTGGTGGCCCGCGTTTGCTTTTGGTTTTGCCGACGCCTCGACGGCCGGTGGCCAATCGCTTGCCCAGCGTTTGACTGTAGGCAAGCTTGGGCGGGATCGTGGGTGGAGGATGCGCCTTCCGCCATCGCCGCCACAGCGCGAAGAGCGCAATGGCCACGAGCACGACGACAATCCAGATCCACAGCATGAGCTGCGCGATGTCCGCATCCGGAATCTGCTTTCGCATCGCAGGCAGATTGTCAAATCAGCCGATATCGGCCACCAGCCGCAACCCCAAAGCGCGCGCACGCGATTCCGCGGGGTTGCCGCTCTCCAGCCGGTAGCTGCTACCCCACGACCAGACCGAGCCGATCAGTTCAACGAACACCACCTCGCCTGCCTTGCCGGTGATGTCCAGGGCCGCGCGACCTTCGTCCCACTCCGCCACCATCTGGTGTGCGCCGGGCTTGAGGCGCAGCCGCGCGAACGACTCGGGCACCGTGGCGACGGCCGGGTCACGGTCCACTGTCAGCCGCACCACATTCCTGGCATCCCCCCAGCGCTTGCGCACGACGTAGACGGTGAGCAAGCCCGGTGTGGCTTCAAACCGCTTGGCCTCTGCCTCGACCTGCTGCGACGGGATCGGCGCGGTCGTGCAGGTGAGCTTGCGGCTGAGCGACCTGCCGACGGCATAGCAGTAGGTGCCATCTGCGTTTGCGGGGCGCACGGGCTTGCTCATGCAGCCTGCCAAAGGAACCAACCCGACTGCCAACAGGCCGGTGAGCAAGCTTCTGCGATGGACAAGACGGGGTTGGTTCATGGCATCTCCCGTTACTTCAGCGCGAAGCGCACCGTGCCGGCGGGCTTGCCGCCGATGGTGACGACGGCGACGGCCTTGGTTCCGGGCCCGACCTTGAAGCTGCCGGTGGCTTCCAGCTTGTCACCCGCCGGCTTCAGCTCGACCTCTTGCTTCTCGGTGCCGTTCAGCAAGGTCAGCTTGGCGCTGGCCTTGGCCACATCGGCAGGCTTGCCGTGGTCGCGCAGGTGCAGCTGGATGGCGGCGGGCTTGGCCACCAGCTCATAGTCCATGTCCTTGACCTCGACGACCACGCCGCCGTGCATGGGCTTGTGTTCGTGGCTGTGGTCACCAGCGGCAAATGCTGAGCCGGCCAGGCTCAGTGCCAGGGCGGCGAGGAGGGCTTGCTTGTTCATGGGAGTCCTTTCGAGAGAGTACGTTGGGGAGAAACGGGGTGGCGGGCGAACTCGCCACCAGAGGGATCAAAGGGCCTCGGCGTCCTTGCTGTCCATCAGCGCTGCGGCCGGTTTGCGGCCAAAGAGCCAGAACATCGCGGGCGTCAGGAAGGTGTCGAGCAGGGTGGAGCTGATCAGGCCGGAGAAGATCACCACGGCCACCGGATGCAGCACCTCGGTGCCCGGCTGCTCGGCTTCGAACAGCAGCGGCGCCAGCGCAAAGGCCGTCACCAGCGCCGTCATCAACACCGGGCTCAGCCGTTCCAGCGAGCCGCGCATGATCATCTTGTGGTCGAAGTTCTCACCCTCGAATCGCATCAGGTTGATGTAGTGGCTGACCTTCAGGATGCCGTTGCGCACCGAGATGCCCGCCAGCGTGATGAAGCCCACCAGCGCGGCCACGCTCAGCGGCTGGCCCGACAGCCACAGGCCGATGACCGCGCCCACCAGCGCCAGCGGGATGTTCACCATGATCAGCGCGGCCAGCACGCCCGACTTGTACCTGCTGAACAGCACCACGAACATCAGCGTCAGCGACACGATGCTCAGCAGGCCGACCAGGCGCGAGGCTTCCTCCTGCGCCTGGAACTGGCCGCCCAGGGTGATGAAGTAACCCTCGGGCAGCTTGGTGTCGGCCACCACGGCGCGGATGTCGGCCACGATCTCTGACAGGGCCCGGCCCGAGGCATTGGCCGACAGCACGATGCGCCGCTTGCCATCGTCACGGCTGATCTGGTTGGGGCCGTCACCGTCTTCGATGGTGGCGATCTTCGACAGCGGGATGCGGCCGCTCGGCGTCTCGATCAGGATCTTGCCCAGGCCTTCCACCGAGCGCGCCGATTCCGGCACACGCACCACCAGCGCAAACCGCCGGCTGCCCTCGACGATCTGCGTGACCTTCTCACCTTCGACCAGGTTCTGCAGCGTGGCCAGCACCTGGGGCGCGGGCACGCCGTACTGGGCAGCAGCGGCATAGTCCACCCGCACCTTGATCTGCGGCGCCAGCACCTGCTTCTCAATCTGCAGGTCGGCGACGCCCGGGATGGCAGCCAACTTGGCGCGCAACACGTCAGCCTGGCCACGCAAGGCGTCCAGATCCTCGCCGAAGATCTTGATCGCAATTTGCGAGCGCACACCCGAGAGCATGTGGTCGATGCGGTGCGAGATGGGCTGGCCGATCTCCAGCGCAGCCGGCATGTTGACCAGGCGGGCGCGAATGTCGGCCTTGATCTCGTCCATGGTCCGCGTGAGCTCGGCCGTGGGTTTGAGGCCCACGTCCAGCTCGCTGACGTGCACCCCTTCGGCATGCTCGTCCAGCTCGGCGCGGCCGCTGCGCCGACCGACGTGCGTGACCTCGGGCACCTGGCGCACCAGCACTTCGGCCTGGCGAGCCAGGGCCGAGGTTTCGGCGAGGGTGACGCCGGGGTTCAGGCGCAGGCCGATCAGCAGCGTGCCTTCGTTGAAGGGCGGCAGGAAGGTGGTGGGGAAAAACGGCACCGCCGCCATCGCCACCACCACCGCCGCACCCGCCGCAGTCAAGGCAGCCTTCGGCGCATTCAAGACCGACTGCAACGACGACTGGTAGCTGGATTTCAGCCAGCGCAGCACCTTGGTATCGCCGTGGTCCAGATTCTTCATGCGTGGCAGCAGGTAGAAGCTGAGCACCGGGGTCACCGTCACCGAGACGATCAGCGAGGCCAGCGTCGACACGATGAACGCGATGCCCAGCGGCACGAAGAGCTTGCCTTCCAGCCCCGGCAGCGCGAACAGCGGGATGAAGACCAGCACGATGATCACCGTGGCGTACAGGATCGCCGACCGCACCTCCATCGTGGCGTGGGCCACCACCTCCAGCGGGTGCAGGCGCGAGGTGGGATGCTTGGCGCGGTCTTCCTTCAAGCGCCGCAACACGTTCTCGACACCGACCACCGCGTCGTCGACCAGGCCGCCGATGGCGATGGCCAGGCCGCCCAGCGTCATGGTGTTGATCGACAAGCCGAAGTAGCGGAAGACCAGGGCCGTGATGAAGATCGACACCGGGATCGCGGTCAGCGCAATGATGGTGGGCCGCAGCGTGCCGAGGAAGAAGAACAGGATCACGGCCACGAACACCGACGCGCCGATCAACTTGCCTTGCAGCGTGGTGATCGAGGCCTCGATGAAGCTGGCCTGCCGGAAGGTGACCTTGGGTGCCTCCATGCCGGCCGGCAGCGAGGTCTTCAACCCAGCCAGCGCTTCTTCGATGTTGCGGGTCAGCGCAATCGTGTCGGCCGAGGGTTGCTTCTGTATGCCCAGGATCACAGCCGGTTTGCCCTCGAAGCCCGCGTCACCCCGCTTGGTGGCTGCCGCAAAGGTCACCTCGGCAACCTGGCGCATCAGGATGGGCTGCCCGTTCTTGGCCGTGAGCGCCAGGTTCTTCAGGTCATCCAGCCTGGAGGTGCGGCCCAGGTTGCGGATCAGGTACTCACGCCCGTTCAGCTCCAGGAAGCCGCCAGAGGTGTTGCTGGAATAGCCCTTGAGCGCAGCCTCCATCTGCTCGTGGCTGATGCCCAGCTCGGCCATACGCACCGTGTTGGGCTGCACCTGGAATTGCCGTACCTCGCCACCGATGGGAATGACCTGCGCCACCCCCTGCACCGACAGCAGGCGCGGCCGCAGCACCCAGTCGGCGTATTCACGCACGGCCATCGCCGAGATCTTGCTGGTGTCCACCGGAATTGCAATCTGCATGATCTCGCCCATGATCGAGCTGATCGGGCCCATGCGCGGCAGCACGCCTTCAGCGAGGCCTTCTTCCATCGACGCCAAGCGCTCGCTGACGAGCTGGCGGGCGCGGAAGATGTCGGTGCTCCAGTTGAAGGTGACGTAGATGAAAGACAGGCCCGCCGAGGAGACCGAGCGGATCGTCTCCACGCCGGGCAGGCCGTTCATCGTGGTTTCCAGTGGGAACGTGATGAGCTGCTCCACCTCTTCGGCGGCCATGCCGCCCGCCTCGGTGACGATGGTCACGGTCGGCTTGTTGAGGTCGGGGAACACGTCCACTGGCGTGCGGGACAGCGTGAACGCGCCATAGCCCATCAGCACCACGCTGGCGATGATCACCAGCAGCCGGTTGCCGAGGCTGTTGTCGAGTAGCCACTTGAACATGTCAGCGCACCTGGTTGATCAAGGTGGCGCCTTGCGTGGCCACGCGGTCACCGGCCTTCAGGCCGGCGGTCACTGACACGCTGACGCCGTCCAAAGACTCCGTCGTCACGGTGCGGGGCTCGAAGCGTTCAGGCCCTGACTTGACCCAGACGATGGTCTGGTTCGCCGGGTTCTTCATCAACGAGGCAACCGGGACGGCCAGGCCCTTGACCTTGTCCTTGGTCTGCACGAACACGCGCACCGGCTGGCCCACGGCCAGGCTGTCGAGGGCTGCACCTTGGGCGCGGAAACCCAACGGAAGTGCTTGCTCGCGAAGGCTGCGCGCTGCGCCCGTGAAGTCCAGCGGCACGCGCTTGTCGCCAATGGCCAATGTGGCGCTGCCGACGTTGGCCGCCAGCGCCGGATCAAAGGCCAGGGCCTCGATGCGCAAGCGACTCGGGTCGACGATCTCGAAGACCAGCTCTCGCGCATCGACCACCTGGCCCGCCACCGCATGCGCAGAGGCGATGACGCCCGACACAGGCGCCACCAGGGCTTCACGGGTGGCCAGGCCGCCACCGATGGCGGCGATGCGCTCGGTCAGGCTGGCGGATTCACTCTCGGCGGCCTCGATGTCCTTGCGCGGCACCGTGTCCGCCAGTTCCTTCAGGCGCGCCACGCGCTTGTCGGCCAGCGACTTGGCGGCCCGCAGTTCGGCCAATTGCGACGACTGGTTGGAGCGCTCGATGGGTGCCGTCGAAGGCACGACGTACGCGAGCACCTCGCCCTTGCGCACCGCCTGGCCCGGATTGGGCAGGCCGCGCGGGCCGGGCTCGATGCGGCCTGCGTTCAACGGCTGCACCTTGCCACCGGCGTTCGGGTCCATCAGCACCTTGCCGGCGAGTTCCACCGAGCGTGGCAACTCAGCTTCGGCCGTGGTCAGCGTGCGCACGCCCAGCTGGCGCTGCGCGGGCTTGGGCAGGAACACACTGCCGTCAGGCAGGCGTTGCGGCCCGTTGGCACTGGGCGCGGCGCCACCGCCACCATGGTCATGGCCTTCGCCAGCCTGGGCCAACGGCGTGGCGCACAGCACCATCACAACGCTGGCCAGGACGCCCAGCCGCAGCTGCTTCAGATTCAAAGCGCGCTTCATGCTGCACCCCCCATGCGAACTTGGCGCGAGCGCATCACGCGCCGGCCCACCGTCAACAACACCGCCAGCGCGGCAATGCCCCCCAACGCCCAACCGGCGTACTCCTTCCACGAATGGCTGTGCTCAGCCTCGTCGGCATGCGCCGCTTCATGGATGTCGAGCTCGCCGGCCAGCAGGTCGCTGTCGGCCCCGGCCGTCACCGTGGCCGTGATCGGCAGCGCACCGGGCTTAGGGGCTTCAGGCAACACGACTTCGAACTCGTCGCTGCCTTGCTTGGCGGCCTTGAACTTCTTGCCAGCGACCTCGAGTTCGATCTGGGCTTCGGTGACCGGGCTGTTGTCGGCGGTGCGGTCGAGGTAAAGCGTGATTTGCTTGCCGTTGAGCACGCCCACCAGCTCGAACACGTCCGAGACCGCGGCGAACCTGGGCAAGGCTGGCCCAGTGGCCGCAGGTGCAGCGGCACCATGGTCGTGGCCGTCACCGGCCATGGCCCCTGGCGTCGTCAAGAAGAGAAGGGCTGCGAGCGGGATCGCAGCCAATGTGGAGGAGTGTTTCATGGCGGAATTTCCAAAGTCGTTGTTCGATGGCTCGCTCGGCAGTACCGGTGCCGCGACGGCCCTCATTGCGGCAGCAGCCCGAGCGCCTGGCGCCAGGCGGAGATGGAGGCGGCCAATTCGATCCGTGCGCGTGCGGCTTGGCGGTCGGCCTCGGCGGCCTCAGCCTCGATGCGCAGCCGCGTGGGTAAGTCGGTCTCGCCCATGCGGAAGGACTTGTCGAAGAAGCCGCGGGACTCACGAGCCAGTTGCGCCCGGCGGTCGGCAGCGGCCAATTGCAGCCTCGCCCCGTCGGCGCGGGCCTTGGCCGCGTCACGCTCGCCGGCCAGGCGGGCCCGTTCCAGGTTCAGCTGCGCCTGCAGTTCCAGCGTCTCGGCCCTGGCCGCGGCGGTGCGAGCGTCGTGGCGCGGGCCCGCCCCGAAGGGGATGCGCACACCCACGGTGAAGGTCTGTTGCCAAGCCTCGCCTGAGGCGCCACGGTCGCGCGTGGTAGCGACCGTCAGCTCGGGGTTGGCGCGTGACTGCGTGGCAGCCAAGGCGGCAGTGCCTTCGGCCACGGCAGCGCGGTCCTTCAATGCCAAGAGTTCACCGTGTGCGTCCAGATCATTCACTGCCGCATCGGGCACTGGCTCGGCACCCGGATCGGCCGGGCTGGCCTTGAAGTCCACGGCGGGCGACGCCACCAAGGTGCGCAGCGACTGCTCGGCCACGATCACGGCAGCGTCCGCTTGCGCCACCGCCGCCTGTGCGGCGGCAACCGCGCCGTCAGCCTGGTGCTGGTCGGCCTGGGCCAGATCGCCGGCCTTGAGGCGCTTGCCCACATCGGCCGCAATCCGCTGCGCGCTGTCGAGCTGGCCTTGCGCAGTGGCAGCCTCGGCGCGAGCGCGTTGCCAGTTCCACCAGGCATCCCGCACGCTGGCGGCCACGCGCAATTGGGCTGCCAAGGACCGGCTTTCGACGGCACGGCCTTCGGCCTGGGCCAGGGCCTGGCTGCGCCCCCGCTCACCCGGCAACCACAGCGGAATGGCCAGGGCTGCCTCGTACTCGCGGGTGCCCAGATTGCGGTTCAGGCGGTCGGTCTTGCCGGTCAGTTCCACTGCCACAGGTTCTGGGGTCCAGGACGCTGCAGCCTGCTGCTGCGCGCGGGTCGCTTCGCGGCGTGCCGTCAGCGCAGCCACTTCAGGTTGCCTGGCCCAGGCGGCCTCAAAGGCCTGGCTCAAGGTCAGGCGTTCAGGCTTCGCAGGGGTCTGCGCCAATGCCCCTGCGGAGACGGCGCTGAGCGCCAACGTCAAGATCGCGCCGGCCGTGTTTCGCCAGCGTGCGTTCGCAATGAAATTTCCTCGGTGCATCCGATGCTCCAGTGTTGAAAACAACTCACGGGAGATCGACGAGGGAGCAACCCAGACGGGTCGCGTCGCAGCTGAGCGGCCGTCGATGACGGCCCGCGCTCAGGCGCGGACGGGCTTCAGGAGGGAGAAGTAGCCGCCTCGCCGATCAGGCGAGGGGTGCCCACTGAGGGCGTTCGGGCGGACTGTGCACCAGGGTGCGTACAAGCCCTGCAGCCAACATGGCCGGCTGCGTCGCGATGTCAAGCGACATCAAACCCGTCAATGGCGACACGATCCCGGAACAACTGCCATGGCAGTTGGCACAGTCGAAATCGTTGCCGCCCAGCGTCTTGCCAGAACCATCACCATCGGCCTGCGCGGCACCCGAGTCGGCATGGTGCTGGTGTTCGTGGTGGCCAAAGTGTTGGGCAGCCGCGCCACGTTCGTGTCCGCAATAGCTGGCCACCGCCGCCCAGGTGAACTGGAACGGCAGCAAGACCAACATGAGCATGGCGAACCAGCGACGCATGGCAAAAGTGTAGCAGCTACAGGGCTTGGCGCTGGCTGGGTAGGGTCAACGGCCCAACTATGCGCAGCGCTTTGAGGCTTTTCGGCTGGTGTGGGAAGAACTTGAGGTTGCCGCAAAGCCACTGTGTCACACCGCTACCCGGGACAACCACAACGTACTCACCCGCAGCCGCTGACATTGCGGGCTCACGGCGTGCACAGAGTCAATGCGCCGGTTGTGCGCCTACCATTCTTCGGAGGCTGCTCAAGGTGAGGGAGCAAAGAGCCGGCGAATCTCCCCGATGCGAGACAAGGCCGTTGTCTCCCCGGCAGCGGTCACCCAGCCCCGACTCCCCAGGCCCAGCTGCGACGAAGTTCGAATCTCCGGCGTGATCACCAGATCGGCCAGCGCACGCTCAGCCAGCACCTGACGCCAGCCCGAGACGATCAGCGACTGGAACAGCATCGACACCGGGCTCGACATCTCCGAGTGGTTCGGCGGGTACACGACATCGAGGGCCAGCACCCGCATGGCACCCAACCGCCGAGCTGTCATCACCGGCAGCGGGCTGACAATCTGCCCGTCGGCCAACAATCGGCCGCGGGCACGCACAGGCGCATAGACGCCGGGAACGGCACAGGACGCGCGCACCGCTTTCGCTGCGTCGCCGTGGTTCAGCGGCACGACCTCGCCGCTTTCCATGTCGGCGGCGACCGCAGCAAACGGCAAAGGAAAGCGCTCGATCGGCCCACGCAGGTGCTGCCGCAGGAATTGCTCCAGCCGAGCCCCGGGCACCAGGCCGAGCCCCAGGCCGCCCAACACGGTGCGCACGGGGTCGAAGTCGAAGAACACGGTCCAGTCGAGTTGCTCCGCGGCGCGCTCGATCTCGCTGACGGGCATGCCCGACGCCCACATCGCGCCGACCATCGCGCCGGCGCTGGTGCCCACCACCAGGTCGGGCCGCAGGCCCTCGCGCTCGAGCACCCGCAAAGCACCCAAGTGCGCAAACCCGCGGGCGGCGCCCCCCGACAACACCAGCGCGACAGGCCGCCGCACGCCGTCGGGCGGCGGGAGAAATCCAGGAGCCTCGGTCGCATCCACGGGCTCGGCCGACTGACCAGGCTGCCACGCGGCACAGCCGCCGAGCAGCGGTGCCGCAGTCGCAGCACGCACGCCCGCCAGCAGCAGCGACCGGCGACGCCAGCCCAGTCGATCAGCCAACGCCAACTCAGGCTCGGCCGATGCAGCGGACGTACACGTAATCCGATTCGATCGCATCTTGGCTCCCCTTCACGGCCGGGCCCGAACACCCGGAACCGCAGATCGACCGCAGCAACTCGCGCCTGCGACGGTCAGCAGGTCGGTGCGCCTGACGGACGGTTGCGCCCGTCTGGCGCAACCGGGTCACTTCACGCCGGTGACAACGTAGTCCTTGTCGTCCTGCGTGAACTCGAACTCCACCTTCTTGCCATCGGTGAGCTTGTCCATCAGCATCTTGTCCTTGACCTTGAAGCCCATCGTCATGGCCGGCCAGTTGAGCGACTTGATCGGCTCGTGCGCCAGCGTCACGACGCCGCCCTTGGCATCCACCTTCTTGACGGTCCCCATGGCCTTGTGGACCACCGACGCCGTCGCGGCCGGCTTCTTGGTCATGTCCATGCTTTTCATGTCGTCCATCTTCGGCTGGGCCATGGCCGCCATGGCGGGCGCGAGCAGGGCGAGGACCAGCGAAGGGAGTGCAGCTTTCTTCATGTCGATTTCCTTTGAGGAGGGTTGAGATGAGCGCAAACGGAGCTCTGGCGGTAGGACGGATAAGCACTGGCGCTGCTGTCGCGCAACGCGAGTTGCGCGGCACCGGGTTGAGGCGCCAGTGCAGGAAGGCGATCAGGCAGCAGCACGCTGCCTCCGCCAGAACGCCAGACGCCAAGCCGAAGGCTCAGGCTTGCGCCGCATCAGCAGGTAGGCCGCCGGGATCACGAACATCGACAGCAGCGGCGCAGTGATCATTCCGCCGACCATCGGCGCGGCGATGCGCTGCATCACTTCCGAGCCAGTACCGGTGCCCCACATGATCGGGAACAGGCCGGCCAGGATCACCGCCACCGTCATCGCCTTCGGGCGCACACGCAGCACCGCGCCTTCGCGGATCGCGTCGAGCAGGTCGTCGGTGCCAGTCCTGCCCTGGGCAACGCGGGCATCCCAGGCCTGCTTCAGATACAGCAGCATGATCACGCCGAACTCGGCGGAGACACCGGCCAGCGCGATGAAGCCGACGGCCCCCGCCACCGAGAGGTTGTAGTTCAGCAGGTACAGCAGCCAGATGCCGCCGACCAGCGCGAAGGGCAGCGTCGCCATGATCAGCAGCGCGTCGTCGAAGCGCTTGAAGGTCAGGTACAGCAGCACGAAGATGATCAGCAGCGTGAACGGCACCACCACCTTCAGCTTGGCGGTCGCGCGCTCCAGGAACTCGAACTGCCCCGACCACGAGACCGAGTAGCCTGGTGGCAACTGGACCTTCTCGCCAACGACACGCTGCATGTCCTGCACCGCCGACCTCAGGTCACGGCCTCGGATGTCCACGTACACCCAGCCCGACAGGCGTGCGTTCTCGCTGCGCAGCATCGGCGGCCCGTCGGTGATGCGGACGTCGGCCACGTCGGACAGCACTAGGCGCGCACCGCGTTCGCTGACGATCGGCAGCGCGCGCAGCTTCTCCAGTGAATCGCGCGTCTCACGCGGGTAGCGCAGGTTGATCGGGAAGCGCTGCAAGCCTTCGACCGTCTCGCCAACGTTGTCTCCCCCCACTGCCGAGGTGATGACCGACTGCACGTCGGCGATGTTCATGCCGAAGCGCGCCGCCGCGTCGCGGTTGATCGTCACGTCCACGTAGCGCCCGCCGGTCAGCCGTTCGGCCAGCGCGCTGCTGACACCAGGTACGTCCTTCAGGGCCTTCTCGATCTCGCCGGCCACGCGGTCGATGGTTGCCAGATCGGTGCCCGCGACCTTGACGCCCACCGGGCTCTTGATGCCGGTGGCCAGCATGTCGATGCGGTTGCGGATCGGCGGCACCCAAATGTTGGCCAGGCCCGGCACCTTGACGATGCGATCCAGTTCGTCAACCAGCTTGTCCTGCGTCATGCCCGCTCGCCACTGGCTCTTCGGCTTGAACTGGATCGTGGTCTCGAACATCTCCAGCGGCGCCGGGTCGGTGGCGGTCTCGGCGCGGCCGGCCTTGCCGTAGACGCTGACCACCTCGGGCACGGTCTTGATCAGGCGGTCGGTCTGCTGCAGCAGTTCGGCCGCCTTGCCCGCACTCAGGCCCGGCAACGCCGACGGCATGTAGAGCAGGTCGCCCTCGTCCAGGCGCGGCATGAACTCGCCGCCGATGTGCTGCAGCGGCCAGAGGCTTGCCACCAGCACGAGCGCGGCCGCGGCCAGCGTGAGCTTGGGGGCCCGCAGCACGGCGTTCAACAGCGGCCGGTAGACCGCGATCAGGAAGCGGTTGAGCGGGTTGGTCTTCTCATCCGGGATGCGTCCACGGATCAGGTAGCCCATCAGCACGGGGATCAGCGTGGCCGACAGCCCGGCCGCAGCCGCCATGGCGTAGGTCTTGGTGAAGGCCAGCGGCGAGAACAGCCGCCCCTCCTGCGCCTCCAGCGTGAACACCGGGATGAACGACAGCGTGATGATCAGCAGCGAGAAGAACAGCGCCGGCCCGACCTCGGCGGCCGAGTCGCCGATCACCCGCCAGCGCTCCTCACCTTCAAGCTTCTGGTCCGGATGCGCATGGCTCCAGTGTTCGAGGTGCTTGTGCGCGTTCTCGATCATCACCACCGCCGCATCGACCATCGCGCCGATGGCGATGGCAATGCCACCGAGCGACATGATGTTGGCGTTGACGCCCTGGTAGCGCATCACGATGAAGGCGGCGAGGATGCCCAGCGGCAACGAGACGATGGCGACGAAGGCCGAGCGCAGGTGGAACAGGAAGATGAAGCACACCACCGCAACGACGATGAACTCCTCGAGCAGCTTGAAGCCGAGGTTCTGCACCGCACGCTCGATCAGGCTGGAACGGTCGTAGGTTGGGACGATCTCGACGCCCTTGGGCAGGCTGCCCTGCAGCTGCTGCAGCTTGGCCTTCACGGCGGCAATCGTCTCCAGCGCGTTCTTGCCCGAGCGCATCACGATCACGCCGCCGGTGGCCTCGCCCTCGCCGTCGAGCTCACCGATGCCACGCCGCATCTCGGGGCCGACCTGGATGCGCGCCACATCGCCCAGGCGCACGGACACGCCGGCATCTGTGCTCAGCAGCGGGATCTTGCGGAAGTCATCGAGCGACTGCAGGTAGCCCGATGCGCGCACCATGTACTCGGCCTCGCCAAGTTCGAGAACCGAGCCGCCACTCTCCTGGTTGGACTTGCGGATCGCCTCGACGACCTTGGTATGCGGCAAGGCGTAGGCCGCCAGCTTGTTCGGGTCGAGCACGATCTGGTACTGGCGCACCATGCCACCCACGGTCGCCACTTCGGCGACATTGGCCACCGTCTTCAGCTCGTACTTGAGGAACCAGTCCTGCAGCGCTCGCAACTGGCCGGCGTCCATCTGGCCGCTGCGGTCGATCAGCGCATATTGGTAGATCCAGCCGACACCGGTGGCGTCGGGGCCCAGCGAAGCCGTGGCGCCAGGCGGCAGCCTCGCCTGCACCTGGTTCAGGTACTCCAGCACCCGCGAGCGAGCCCAGTACAGGTCGGTGCCGTCCTCGAACAGCACATAGACGAAGCTGTCGCCAAAGAACGAGTAACCGCGCACCGTCTTCGCCCCCGGCACCGACAGCATCGTTGTCGTCAGCGGGTAGGTGATCTGGTTCTCGACGATGCGCGGCGCCTGGCCGGGATAGGTCGTGCGGATGATCACCTGCACGTCGGACAGGTCAGGCAGCGCGTCCAGCGGCGTGCGCAGCACCGAATGGACGCCCCACGCGCTGAGCATCACGGTGGTCAGCAGCACCAGGAAGCGGTTCGCGATCGACCAGCGGATCAGCTTGGCAATCATGGCTTGCTCCCGGCGGCGGCAGCCGGGTTGGGCTCGGGCGCCAACACGGTGACGGCGCTCAGTTGCGGCAGGTTCTCCGCATCCATGTAGAACTCGAAGCCGACCTTGTCGCCAACAGCCAGCCCTCGCGGCAGCCCGCGCTGGGGTGGCTTGAAGTCCATCGTCATGGCGCCCCATTTCAGCGAGGCGATGGGGCCGTGCGAGAGCGTGACGGCGTCGCGGTCGATCTTTTCGACCTTGGCCTCGCCCTGGTGGCGCGGCGCGTTATTGGCGGCGGTGGGTTGGGGCTCGACATTCAGTCGCGCCTCGACGCCCTTCAGGCTGGCTTCGGAATCGATCAGGAACTGCGAGGACACCACGACCCGCTGGCCGGCCTGCAGGCCGCGCTTGACCTCGGTCTGGCCGCCGCTCTCGATGCCGATCTCGACATCTACGGGACGGAAGCGGCCTCCCTTCTCATCCTGTTCAGCCAGCATCACCACGGTGCGCCGGCCGGTCTGGATGATGGCTTCGGTGGGCACCAGCAGCGCCTTCTGCTCGCGCATGTCCGTGAACTGCATCTGCACAAACATGCCGGGCACCAGCGCGCCGCCGGGGTTGGCCAGCTCAAGGCGGGCCTTCAGCGTACGGGTGGTGGCGTTGACCTCGGGCAGGATAGCCTGCACCTTGCCGTCGAACTTCGTGCCAGGCACGGCCGGGCTGACGGCTTGAACCTTCGCACCTGGGCGCAGCAGCGCCGACTGGCTCTCCGGCACCTCGGCGTTGGCCCACACCGTGCCCAGACCGTTGATGCGGAACAGCGTGGCGCCGGACATCACCGTCATGCCTTCGCGCGCCATCAGCTCGGTGACGACGCCGCCGATCGGTGCGATGAGCGTGATGCGCGGCTGCGTGCGCCCGCTGCTGTCAACCAGCGCGATCTGCGCCTCGCTCATGCCGACCTGGCGCATGCGCTGTCGGGCGCCATCGACGAGCGGTGCGAGGTCGGTGCCCTCCATTCGGCGCACCGAAAGGAATTCCTCCTGGGCGGCGATCCAGTCGGGCACGTACAACTCGGCCAGCGCTTGCCCCTTGGCCACGCGGTCCAGCGTGGCACGCACATGCAGGCGCTCGACATAGCCGGTGGAACGCGCCTGCACGATGACCTGGTCACGCTCGTTGAACGCAATGCTGCCCACCGCAGACACCTGCGGCGACAGCGTGCCCTGCGTGACGGCGGCGGTGCGCACGCCCAGGTTCTGCTGGATACGCGGACTGACCGTGACCTTGCTGCCGTCGCTGTCGCCGTCGGCATAGACCGGCGACATCATCATGTCCATGAACGGCGACTTGGCCGGTTTGTCGAACTTGTTCCCCGGCACCATGGGGTCGTGGTAGTACAAGACCTTCCTGCCAGTAGTCGGATCGACGTCGCCGGCCTTGATGCCCGCCTTGATGTGTCGGCGCGTGGCGTCCTCGCCTGATTCATTGGACGGGGTCCCGACGGGCGCGGCCGTCGAAGCCGCTCCTCCCGCCGTTGCGTCGCTACCGGCTGCGGGAGCCATGCCCATGCCGCGGTTCATGCCGATGGCGTAGAGGCCATAGCCGGCAGCACCGAGCACGCCCACCGCGATCAGGCCGATCAAGAGGGGTTTGAGTTTCGTCATGTTCATTTCTCCGTGACGGCGCCTGCAGGGTGCTCGGCCGGTATCAGGTACTCGATCTGGGCCCACAGGCCCGCCGTCTCCATGTCGAGGCGCAGCCGGTCCATGCGGGTGTCGATCTCCATGCGCCGCGCTTCCAGCACGGCGCTCAGCGTGCCCCCGCCTCCGCGGTAGGCAGCGATCGCGGCACGGGTGCGCTCGCTGGCCAGCGGGATCAGGTCATGGTCGTAGTGCGTCAGGCGATCCCGATTGCCTTGCCACTCCTGCAGCCATGCGCGGGTCTGCGCCACATGCTCGCGCGTGGCCTCTTCGCGCTGGGCTGTCACCTGCTCGGCCAGTGCGAGCTTGGCCGACACCTCGCGGTCCTGCCGGTTCTTCGGGTCCCACTGCCAGGGGATCGAGAGATTGACGGAGACCATGTTCGAGTAGGCCGAACTGCGCTGGCTGTAGGTCAGCTCGACGCTCCAGTCCGCGCGCTTGCTGGCGCGCGCGACGTCCGCCTCGGCCCGGGCCAGGGCTTCCTGGCGGACCATCAGCGCGATCTGCGGGTGATGGGTCAGTTCGGCTTCCAGGCGCTCGGCGTCCAGGCGGATCATGCCCAGGTCGGGTGGCACGCCGAGCGCCTGGTTCGCGCCCTCGCCCACCCAGCGCGCGAGCCGCGTCTTGGCCGTGGCAATCTGCCGATCGGACTGCCGGATACGGTCTTCGATCTGGGCAACGGCCGACCGCGCCGCAAACACATCTGTCTGCATGCCGCGTCCGCCCCGGTACGCCGCCTCTGCAGCCTCGATCTGCAGGGCGGCTTCGGCACGCTGCGTCTGCAACAACTCGCGCATGCGCTCCTGGTACAGGCGATCCAGCCAGGCCATCGCGGTGTCGCGCCGCAGGTCGGCCAGCGCCACGGCACGCCCAGCTTCGGCCACCTCAGCCTCGCGCTCGAACCGCCCTGCGCGGGCTGTGCGCTTGTCGGCGCGCGTGAACTCCTGCATCACGCCCACCGTGGCCATCGTGGAGGAATCACGAGTGAAGCTGAACCGGTCCGGCCCGCTGATCGGCAGGCTGCTCAGCCCGGTCTTGAGCACCGGATCGGGCAACTGCCCTGCGATAAACGCCATCTGGCGTGCCGCGGCGGCGCCGGCGTCCTGGGCAACCAGCAGGCGTGAACGCTCCTGGGCCAGGCGCAGCGCCTGCTCGAGGCTCAGGGATTGCTGCGCGTACGCATCCAGGCCGACAAGCTGCGCGCCCATGGCCAATGCAGCGGCCCAGCATCGCAGCGAACAGCGCGCACGCCGCTCGCGTTGAAACGGAACTGTGAACATGAAAACTCCAGACAACGAACCGGGGGCTTCGTGTCGGGCCCGATTCACGTCGGCGAGCAGGAACTCGCAAGACGCGGCCGGGCACGACCGACGCGCCGAGCGACCCGAAGGGCCCTCAGCGCCGCGTCGTCTGGAGGATCAGATTCGGTGCACGCAGTGCAGGATGGCGTGCGGTGGAGACGCCGCAACCAGTGCACTCAGCGTGGCCGCCGCAGGACGCGGCGGTGGTGCCGTCACGGGCACCAGCGGCAGGGAATACAAAGCGGCCAGCACGACCGCCGGCGCATTCAAGGTCGGCGCGTGATCGCTCTGCTGACCATATTTGCAGTGCTCGGCGCAGAGATTGGGCGCTGCGGGATCCAGGGCGCCAGCCATGTCGTCGCAGTTGCCGGCCTGTGCGGCCGACATGTCGGCGTTTGCACTGCTCTGTTCAACTGCCGAGATGCTCGCATCGGGCATCTGCATGGCAGTTGCCGCGGGCAGCGCCAGGGAGGGGCAGGCATAGGCGGCAATGAGCATCTGCGTTGCCAGCACGACGCCGACGAGGCCACGGGCCACCGCCTTCAGGAAAGAGCGCGTCATGGTTGCGAACCCCGAAACGCCAATGGCAGCGCATTGAATGCGCAGCACGGGTTGCGGGTTGGAGAGGCGATCATGAGGGCCAAAACTGATTGGGCAGTGAACGCTGGAGGTCACCCAGCACCTGTTAGTGTAGGGGCAACCATCTGTATTGGGGTGAATGAATTGGGGCGAATGTCAGGCTTGCTACTGGCTCACATGCGACATATTCGCGCTGCTCGGATTCGAGCTTTGCACCCGACGCCTTTCAACGAGCCAGGCCGCAAGCCGACCGTGATGAACGGGCACCCGAGGATGTTCTCGGCGAACTTGGCGAGGGCGAGAACGCAGGGTCGAAGCCCAGGCTGGCCCCTCTACGGACCATTGCATCCATGCAAAGACCTCCTGCTTGCCAGCAACCAAATGCCGACCGCCGCGAGCGCCAGGTAGTTGGCCACCATGAACCAGGGCGTAGTCCACGCGATGCCGTCGAAGCCGCGCTCGGTGAACGGATAGAGCACCGGCACGGCGTAGTAGTCGGCCGAATGGGTGAACACGTCGATCACGATGTGCGACCACCAGCCGAGAAGCGGAAACCAGAGCGACCGCCGCAAGCCCCAGACCAACAGGGTTGCCAGCGCGGCGATCGGTGCGCTGTGCATCACGCAGTGCAGGTGGTGCGACCACAGCTGGACCAGCTGCGGCAGGCCCGGCTCCTGGCCCGGGATCGCCACCGCATAGCCGCGCAAGGCGGCGAAGGAGCCATCGCTGAACAGCCACCACCCCGCGATGGGCAGCAGATGCAA
Source organism: Aquincola tertiaricarbonis (assembly GCF_023573145.1). Lineage (GTDB taxonomy): Bacteria > Pseudomonadota > Gammaproteobacteria > Burkholderiales > Burkholderiaceae_C > Aquincola > Aquincola tertiaricarbonis_B. The sequence goes on along the minus strand of NZ_CP097638.1, from coordinate 76,346 downwards.
CACGTCGGGCAGTGCCGCCAGGATCAGCGTGGCGACCACCGTCGTTTGCGATAGCCGCCTGCGGCGGTGCACCACCGCTGCACCGACCGCGGCCCAGAGCGTGTGCGCGATGATGTCCACGGTAGGCCCGGTACTCAGTCCTGCAGCAGCGTAGCCTTGCGCAGTCGCAGCGCGTTGGTGATCACCGACGCCGAGCTCAGGCTCATCGCGAGCGCCGCGATCATCGGCGACAGCAGCCAGCCGGTGAACGGAAACAGCACCCCGGCCGCCAGCGGCACGCCCAACGCGTTGTAGACGAAGGCGAAGGCCAGGTTCTGCTTCATGTTGGCGACCGTGGCCACCGACAGCGCCCGGGCGGTCGCGATGCCGCGCAGGTCGCCCTTCACAAGAGTCAGCTGGGCGCTGTTCATCGCCACGTCTGTCCCCGTGCCCATCGCGATGCCCACATCGGCGCGTGCCAGCGCCGGCGCATCGTTGATGCCGTCACCGGCCATGGCCACCCGTTTGCCCTCGGCCTGCATCCTGGCGACGAGTTCCAGCTTGTCAGCCGGCTTGACCTCGCCGTGGACCTCGTCGATGCCCAGCCGCTGGCCGACCGCGCGTGCGGTCGTCAGGCCATCGCCCGTGGCCATCACAACCCGCAGGCCCGCTGCGCGCAGCGACTTGAGCGCATCGGGCGTCGTCGCCTTGACCGGGTCCGACACGGCCAGCAGCCCGGCCAGCCGCGCATCGACGGCCAGGTGCATCACGCTCGCCCCCTGCGCCCGTAGCGCTTCCGCCTGCGACGCGAGCGGTACCACATCGACCCCCAACTGCGCCATCAGCGCGGTGTTGCCGAGCGCGAGGGATCGACCGCCGACCGTGCCGCGCACGCCGATGCCCGACTCGGAATCGAACTGCTCGGGCTTCTCCAGCGACAGGCCCCGCTGCCGCGCTGCGGACACGATGGCGGCTGCCAGCGGGTGTTCGCTGCCCTGGTCCAGGCTAGCCGCCAGGCGCAGCACCTCGTCCTCGCTGTTTCCGGGCGCGGCCACCGCGCGCTCGAAGCTCGGCCGTCCTTCGGTCAGCGTGCCGGTCTTGTCGACGATCAGCGTGTCGATCTTGCGCAGATTCTCGATCGCCGCGGCATCCCGGAACAGCACGCCGCTCGTCGCCCCGCGGCCGGTCGCGACCATGATCGACATCGGCGTGGCCAGACCCAGCGCACAGGGACACGCGATGATCAGCACGGCCACCGCATTGATCAGGCCGTAGACCCAGCTCGGCTCCGGTCCGAAGAAGCCCCAGGCGAAGAAGGTCAGCAGCGCGACACCGACGACGCCGACGACGAAGTAGCCCGCCACCTGGTCGGCCATGCGCTGCATCGGCGCACGCGAGCGCTGCGCCATCGCCACCATCTGCACGATCTGCGCGAGCACCGTTGCCGAGCCCACGTGTTCGGAGCGCATCACCAGCGCGCCGCTGGTGTTCATCGTCGCGCCGATCAGCTTGTCGCCGACCCGCTTGGTCACCGGCAGCGGCTCGCCGGTCAGCATCGATTCGTCCAGCGCGCTGCTGCCCTCCACCACGACCCCGTCGACCGGCACCTTCTCGCCCGGGCGCACGCGCAGCAGGTCACCCACATGAACATGCGTGAGCGGCACGTCCGACTCGCTGCCGTCGGCCGCAATGCGGCGAGCCGTCTTCGGCGCGAGGCCCAGCAGCGACTTGATCGCCGTGGAGGTCTGCGAACGCGCCTTCAACTCCAGGATCTGGCCGAGCAGCGTCAGCGAAATGATCACCGCCGCCGCCTCGAAGTACACCGCGACGCGGCCCATCGAGACGAACGAAGCCGGGAACACCTGCGGCGCCACGGTGGCCACCACGCTGTAGACGAAGGCCGCGCCGGTGCCCAGGCCGATCAGCGTCCACATGTTGGGGCTGCGGTTGGCAATCGACTGCGCGCCGCGCACGAAGAACGGCGCTCCGGCCCACAGCACGATCGGCAGCGTGAGCACCAGTTCGATCCAGCTCTGCCGCGCCATGTCGAACCAGCCAAGGCGGTGGCCGAACATCGCCATGACCGTGACCACGATGGTCAGGGGCAGCGTCCACCAGAAGCGGCGCTTGAAGTCGACCAGTTCCGGGTTCTCGGCCTCGTCGAGTTCCGGCAGCACCGGCTCGAGCGTCATGCCGCACTTCGGGCAGTTGCCGGGGTGGTCCTGCCGGATCTCGGGGTGCATCGGGCAGGTGTAGACCGCGCCAGGCGCAGCCTCCGCTAGCGCGGGTGCGGGCGCAGCAGGCGCCGCCGGCTGCACATAGCGCGCGGGGTCGGCGGTGAACTGGCCCAGGCACTTCGCGCTGCAGAAGTAGTACGGGCGGCCTTGATGCGCAGTCCGGTGCTCGGACTGCGCGGTGACGGTCATGCCGCAGACCGGATCCTTCAGCGGTTGGGTCACCGACGGTGCGGCGGCGTCGTGGTGCGCGTGGTGGGGTTCGTGCCCCGCCCCGTGCGCATGTCCTTCGTGGCCTACGTGATGATGCGCGTGGTCGTCTGCGCCCGGGGTGGTGCCATGGACGTGCCCGTCGTGGCCGTTGTGCGACTTCATGTCCATGCTCTCAGGCGTCCCGGTTCGTCGAGCGGTCCGTACCCGCGTCGTAATGGCCATGGTGACCGTGGCCCCCGTGTCCGTGGAACAGATGCATCACCGGGCAGGCCAGCAGCAGGAGGTAAGGCCAGTAGCCGGCAACGTGCCCCCAGTGCTCGCGCAGCAGGAAGAAGGCGGCGATCAGCGCCGTCATTGCCGCAGCAACCCAGAGGGCCCGCGCCGGGCGGGCCCTCTGGGGGTCGTCTCAGAAAACGGAAAATAAAGCACGCTAAGCCGGTTGCAGCGGCCGTAGCGGCCTGAACTTGCCCGCGCCGATCTTGGCGCTGCTGCGCCAGAGGTAATCGCCGGTCAGGTTGATGTGTTCCCATCCCAGTGGCGACAGATACTGCAATAGAGAGTCATCAACGGGCTTGCCGTGGCCACGCAGGGCATTCGCGGCCCGTTCCAGATAAACCGTGTTCCACAGCACGATGGCTGCCGTCACCAGGTTGAGGCCGCTGGCCCGGTAGCGCTGCTGCTCGAAGCTGCGGTCACGGATTTCGCCCAGGCGGTTGAAGAACACGGCGCGAGCCAGCGCGTTGCGCGCCTCGCCTTTGTTCAGCCCGGCATGCACGCGGCGGCGCAGCTCGACGCTTTGCAGCCAGTCCAGGATGAACAGTGTGCGCTCGATGCGTCCCAGCTCACGCAGGGCGACGGCCAGGCCGTTCTGGCGCGGGTAGCTGCCAAGCTTCCTGAGCATCAGCGAGGCCGTCGCCGTGCCCTGCTTGATCGAGGTGGCCATCCGCAGGATTTCATCCCAATGGGCGCGGACGTGCTTGATGTTGAGCGTGCCGCCGATCATCGGTTTCAACGCCTCGTAGGTGGCATCGCCCTTCGGGATGTAGAGCTTGGTGTCGCCCAGGTCACGAATGCGCGGGGCGAAGCGGAAGCCCAGCAGGTGCATCAACGCGAAGACGTGGTCCGTGAACCCTGCCGTGTCGGTGTAGTGCTCCTCGATCCGCAGGTCGGATTCGTGATACAGCAGGCCGTCGAGCACGTAGGTCGAGTCGCGCACGCCGACGTTCACGACCTTGGTGTGGAACGGCGCGTACTGGTCGGAGATATGGGTGTAGAACGTCCGCCCTGGGCTGCTGCCGTATTTCGGATTGATGTGGCCGGTGCTCTCGGCCTTGCTGCCGGTGCGGAAGTTCTGGCCGTCCGACGATGACGTGGTGCCGTCGCCCCAATGCTCGGCGAAGGGATGTCGGAACTGCGCGTTGACCAGCTCGGCCAGTGCCGCCCCGTAGGTTTCGTCGCGGATGTGCCAGGCTTGCAGCCAGGCCAGCTTGGCGTAGGTCGTGCCGGGGCACGATTCCGCCATCTTGGTCAGGCCCAGGTTGATCGCGTCGGCGAGGATCGTGGTCAGCAACAGGTTTTTGTCCTTGGCCAGGTCGCCTGACTTCAGGTGGGCGAAGTGCCGGGTGAAGCCCGTCCATTCGTCTACCTCCAGCAGCAATTCGGTGATCTTGACGTGCGGTAGGATCATCGCCGTCTGGTCGATCAGGGCCTGTGCGGTATCGGGCACCGCCGCATCGAGCGGCGTGATCTTCAGGCCCGACTCCGTGATGATGGCGTCCGGCAGCTCGTTGGCCAGCGCCATGCGGTTGACGGTGGCGAGCTGCGTTTCCAGCAGCGTCAGCCGGTCATGCAGGTACTGGTCGCAATCGGTGGCCACGGCCAGCGGCAATTCGCTGGCCTGCTTGAGGCTGGCGAATTTCGCGGGCGGCACCAGGTAGTCCTCGAAGTCCTTGAACTGGCGCGAGCCTTGCACCCAGATGTCGCCGGAGCGCAGCGCGTTCTTCAGCTCCGACAGCGCGCACAGTTCGTAGTAGCGCCGGTCGATGCCGGTGTCGGTCATCACCAGCTTCTGCCAGCGCGGCTTGATGAACTCGGTCGGCGCGTCGGTGGGCACCTTGCGGGCGTTGTCGCTGTTCATGCTGCGCAGCACCTCGATGGCGTCGAGTACGTCCTTGGCGGCGGGCGCGGCCCGCAACTTGAGCACGTCGAGAAATTCCGGCGCGTAGCGGCGCAGCGTGGCGTAGCTCTCGCCGATGCGGTGCAGGAAATCGAAGTCCTCGGGTTGCGCGAGCTTCTGCGCTTCGGTGACGCTCTCGGCGAAGGCATCCCAGGACATGACGGCCTCGATGGCGGCGAACGGATCGCGGCCTGCTTGCTTGGCCTCGATCAGCGCCTGACCGATGCGCCCGAACAGCCGCACCTTGGCGTTGATCGCCTTGCCGGACGCCTGGAACTGCTGCTGATGCTTGTTCTTGGCGGCGTTGAACAGCTTGCCCAGGATGCGGTCATGCAGGTCGATGATTTCGTCGGTGACGGTGGCCATGCCCTCGATGGCGAGCGCCACCAGGGTCGCGTAGCGGCGCTGCGCCTCGAACTTGGCCAGGTCCGCGGGCGTCATCTGACCGCCCTCGCGGGCGATCTTGAGCAGGCGGTTCTGGTGTACCGACCGCTCGATGCCGGAAGGCAGGTCGAGCGCCTGCCATGCCTTGAGGCGTTCGATGTGTTCCAGCATGTGCCGCGAGTTCGGCTTGACGGGCGACTGACGCAGCCAGGCCAGCCAGGTCGTTTTGCCGTTGTCGCGACGCTTGAGCAAATCGTCGAGGCGGCGGCGATGCGCGTCCGACAGTGGTTCGGCCAAGGCCTCGTAGATGCGCCGGTTGGCGCGGGTGATCGCTTCGGCGCTCGCCCGCTCAACGGCGTTGAGGGAGGGCAGAATGACCGACTGCCGCCGCAGGTGCTCGATCAAGGCGCTGGCCAGCACGACGCCCTTGTCGGTCTGCATGGCCAGCTCGGTCAGCAACTGAACGGCCTGCCGATAGTGGCTCATGGTGAAGGGCTGGAAGCCGAACACTGTTTGAAGCTCCACCAGGTGCTCGCGCCGTGTCTGTTCCCGCTGGCCGTACTCGTCCCAGCTTTCGATGCTGACCTTGAGCTGGTCGGCGACCAGCTTCAACAAGGGCGAAAACGGTGGCTCATCGACGCCAAGGATGACACCAGGAAAGCGCAGGTAGCAGAGCTGCACGGCGAAGCCCAGCCGGTTGACCGGACCGCGCCTCTGCCGGATGATGGACAGGTCGGTGTCGCTGAACGTGTAGTGACGGATCAGTTCTTCCTTGGCGTCCGGCAATGCCAGCAGGTTGTCACGCTCGGCGGCGGACAGGATCGAACGGCGTGGCATGGATGCTCTTTTTCTTTCTATGGCCGAGTAAATCCAGTTCCGCTAAAAAAGGCGATATAGAGCGGTATCCCGATGACCGCACTCAAAAGAATAGCCATACGCCAAGCCGCTCACCCTTCTTTACTCCAATACTGCATGCATGTCCGCAAACAGCGCTCCGCTCGCATTAAGCGAGACTCAGGCGCAGTGCCAGCGCTGCCAGGGTCGCCGCAAGTACGGGGACGGTTAGCACAATGCCCACCTTGAAGTAATACCCCCATGTGATTGTCATTCCCTTGCGCGCCAGCACATGCAGCCAAAGCAACGTCGCCAGCGAGCCGATCGGGGTGACCTTTGGCCCCAGGTCACTACCGATCACATTGGCGTAGATCATCGCGTCCTTTACCACGCCCGTTGCGCTTGTGGCATCAATGGACAGGGCGCCCACCAGTACCGTCGGCATGTTGTTCATGGCCGAGGACAGCAGCGCTGTGAGGAAGCCAGTTCCAAAGGCGGCGCCCCATACACCGCCTTGTGCGAAGTAATCCAGCAGCCTTGCGATATGTTCCGTCAGTCCTTGGTTACGCAGCCCATAAACCACGAGATACATTCCCAGCGAGAAAATGACAATTTGCCAAGGCGCTTCACGGATCACCTTGCGGGTGCTGATGACATGCCCGCGCGCAGCGACGACGAGCAACAGCAGGGCGCCTGCGGCAGCCACGGCGCTAACCGGCACGCCTAGCGGCTCAAGGCCGAAGAATCCGACCAGCAGCAGGGCCAGAACCACCCAGCCGAAACGAAACGTAGCCACATCGCGAATGGCCTCATTCGGCTGTTTCAACTGATTCACGTCGTAGCGTGCGGGGATGCTGCGGCGGAAATAGATCGACAGCACGGCCAGAGAGGCAATGATGGCGACAATATTCACTGGAACCATCACCGCAGCGTAGTCATTGAACCCGATATTGAAAAAGTCGGCAGAGACGATGTTGACCAGGTTGGATACGACAAGCGGCAGGCTGGCGGCATCTGCGATGAAACCGGCTGCCATGACAAAGGCGAGCGTTCCGGCCGGAGTGAAACCCAGTGCCAACAACATGGCCATGACGATTGGCGTGAGAATCAGCGCTGCGCCATCGTTGGCAAAAAGCGCGGCGACGGCTGCACCAAGCAAGATGATCAGCGCAAACAGCAGACGTCCTTTCCCTCCGCCCCAGCGTGCGACGTGCAAGGCTGCCCATTCGAAAAACCCGGCCTCATCGAGTAACAGGCTAATGATGATGATGGCAATGAATGCGGCTGTGGCGTTCCAGACGATCTGCCAGACGACAGGAATGTCACCGAAGTGAACGACACCGGACAGTAACGCCACGACAGCGCCAAGCGTCGCACTCCAGCCAATGCCCAGCCCGCGCGGTTGCCAGATCACCAGAACGATAGTGGCAAGAAAAATCAGTAGGGCAGCAATCACGTCAATTCTCTCTTTTCAGAGGGTTTTCGAGTTCTTTAAGAAGGCTTAAGAGGTCAATCCGGGAGATGACGCCGATCACTTTCCCATCCTCCACGACAGGAAGGGACGTTAAGTGATGGTCCACCATCAGCCGGGCTGCAACGGAGGAATGCATGGCAGGCGCGACGCTGTGCACTTCCGTGGTCATTACCTCTGCGGCAGTACGCCCCTCGGCCTTGTCGCGCTGCGTCCCCTTTGGGCCAAGAAAGGAAACCCAGAAGTTCTCCTTCCAAATCGATTCACGGGGTTCAAGCCGTTCGTCCGCTCCCCGGTGAATCAAGTCCTCCGCAGTCACAACGCCGATCAGCCGACCAGCGCCGTCGACCACCGGAACGCCGTTGATGCGATGGGCAAGCAGCAGCCTCGCGATGTCCTCAACCGGTGTTTCAGGTTGAATGGTTACCGGATCGGGCGTCATGTAATTCCGGATCAACATGGTCGATCTCCTATGCTTGAGGATGGATGAGCGCACGCAGTCGTTCTGCACCGATCGGTTCTTCCTTCAGAAGCGGGACAACCGCGTAACGGTCCGCGTGCTGATTGGCCACGGCGCTGATTTCGCGTAGCTCGTTGGCCGCACGCTGACGCAGTAACGGCGACTTGGCCGAAGCCGCCGCCACGCTTGTGTTGATGATCCAGGCCCATGGCTCGATCCCGGCACGGCGCAAGTCAGCTTGCAGGTTGGCGGCCTCCAATACCGGCGTCGTCTCTGCCAGCGTGACGACGAGTACCTTCGTTTGCTTCGGGTCCTGCAATTGCATCATCGGCGTCGTGAAGTGCACGCCGGTCTTGCCCATTTGTCGTGACACTTCGCGGTGATACGCACCCGTCGCGTCGAGCAGGAGCAAGGTGTGCCCGGTCGGGGCCGTGTCCATGACGACGAACTTTTTACCGGCCTCGCGAATGATGCGGGAGAACGCCTGGAAGACCGCAATCTCTTCCGTGCAGGGCGAACGCAGATCCTCTTCCAACAGCGCGCGGCCTTCGGCATCGAGTTGAGCGCCCTTGGTTTCCAGGACGTGCTGGCGATAGCGCTCGGTCTCGGCATGCGGATCGATTCGGCTCACGGTCAGATTATCGAGCGAGGAATCCAGTGTGTCGGTCAAGTGGGCAGCAGGATCGGAGGTCGTCAGATGCACCGGTAAGCCGCGATGCGCCAGTTCGACCGCGATGGCGGCCGCCAGGGTTGTCTTGCCTACACCACCCTTGCCCATCAACATGACCAGCCCGTGTCCATCCGCCGCGATGCCGTCGATCAGCTCGGCCACGCTGGGCTCGTCGAGTTCGATCGGGGAATCAACCGCTGTGGGTGCTTGTGGAGGAAGGTCGGTCAGCAACTGCCGCAGTGCTTCAAGGCCGACGAGATTGAAGGGCTTGAGTTCTACATGATCACGCGGAAGCGCAGTCAACTTAGCCGGGATGTTCTTCAGCGCCGTTTGTTCCCGTTCGTGGATTGCAGCGGCGAGTGGGTCGGTAGCGGCTTCGATGTGAGGCAGGATGCCGTTGATGACGAGATGTTGCTGTTTGAGGCCTATGGCTGCCAGTTCTTCGTGGGTTCGGGCGACCTCGCGCAAGGTCGCCTGCTGGGCGCGAGCGACCAGCACCAGACGGGTTTGCAGCGGATCGGCCAAGGCTTCAACAGCCGACTTGTACTGAGTACGCTGCTTTTCCAGACCGGCCAGCGGGCCGAGGCACGAGGCATCGCCCTTGCCGGCTTCCAGGAAGCCGCTCCACGCGCCCGGCAGTTGCAGCAAGCGGATAGTGTGGCCGGTGGGCGCTGTGTCAAAGATGATGTGCTCGTAATCAGCCGTGAGTGCCGCGTTGGTCAGTAGCGCGGTGAACTCGTCAAATGCGGCAATTTCGGTGGTGCACGCGCCGGACAACGATTCTTCGATGCCCTTTACCACGTCATCAGGAAGCACGCCGCGGACCGGGCCGACCAGGCGCTCCCGATAGGCACTGGCCGCTGCCTCGGGATCAATCTCCAGAGCAGAAAGACGTGGAACCGCCGGAATCGGTGTGACGCGATTACCGATATCGACACCAAATACCTGCCCGACGTTGGATGCCGGGTCAGTACTAACCAGGAGGACGCGCTTTCCGGCTTCGGCCAACTGAATGGCCGTGGCGCAGGCAATCGAGGTTTTGCCGACGCCACCCTTGCCCGTGAAAAACAGAAAGCGGGGAGGAATTTGCAGGAATTTCATCATTATTTTCTCCATGTTGTTCAGCAGCAGCCACGCGGGCCGGAGCAGCAACCGCCCGTCGCCGGTTTGGCGGCATCTGCAGGTTGATCAATGCCGATCCAGAGGGCCAATTCAGCCCGCTTTGGATAACGCCCCGCGAGGGCCACTTCACCATCGACCAGGATCAGTGGCAGAGCATCCTGACCGGAGCGCTGCAAAAATCCTTTTACGGTCGCATTGTCGGCAAACATCTGTGGCTGCTGCGCCAGGTTGTAGCGCTCGATGTACGCGCCGTTCTGCTTCGCCCAATCGACATCAGCGGCAAAAGTCACCAGGGCTTGGTCAACATCCACGCCGCAGACGCCGGTGCTGCAACACAGCGATGGGTCAAACACTTCGATCCTCTTCATTTAAAACCTCCATCAAGTATTGAAATAACAGTCAAATAAAAACTACGCTGAAAGCGCTCCAATCCGATCCAGTTCCACCTTCAAGCGTGTCCGGTCGTGTACAAGTTGCTCCAACGGCAGCGCGAGGAAGGCTTCGATGCGACGTCGCAAGATACGGTAGGCCGTCGTGAACGCGGCTTCGATTTCCGCTTCGGTCCCTGTGGCATGAGCGGGATCGTCAACACCCCAATGCGCACGCAGTACCGAGCCAAGATACGCCGGACAGGTTTCCCCAGCAGCATTCGAGCACACGGTGATGACCACATCCGGAGCCAGCGGCAGGTTGTCCCACGATTTACTGTGCAGTCCGTTCGTGTCGATACCTTCACGCGCCAAGAGCGCCAGGGAACGCGGATGGACCGTCCCGGTCGGCTGACTTCCCGCACTCATCGCTTTCCAGCCTGTCGGAGCCAAGTGGTTGAAGGTCGCTTCCGCCAGGATGGAACGGCAGGAGTTACCGGTACAAAGAAACAGAATATTCATGTTGTCGCTTTCGCTAGGGTGGGTGACAGTGGCGGCAATAGTTCCTCGACACATTTCGAGGCAGCACGCATTTCAACGCATTGCGCGGGGCTGCCCGAACAGCATTCTTCGGTGAGGTACGCGATTAAATCCAGCATCAACGGGATGTCCGCGCGGTAGCGCTGGAAGCGGCCCTCCTGCTCTACTGTCACCAAGCGAGCTTGTGACAACGCCTTTAGGTGAAAGGAGAGGTTGGCCGGAGGCACGTCCAGCGCGGTGGCGATCTCGCCTGCCACCATGCCTTCCGGCCCCTTCTTGACTAGCAGTCTGAACACATCCAGACGCAGCCCCGATGAGAGGGATTCAAAAATTGATGTTGCGGTTTGCTTTTCCATATTCAAATAATACTACAACTATCAAAATGATTCAACCATCCCGTCGCGTCCGATTAGGCTATACCCTAACTTGGCGTCAGACCATCCGGCGCTAAATCGTCAGAATAGAGTTGCCTTCCGAATTGATTGACATACGCCGTCAAGGGTCATAGATTTCTTCCTGACACATTTCCCTCAGGAGGATACCTTGCACGGTCAGCGCATCGGTTACGTCCGCGTCAGCAGCTTCGACCAGAACCCAGAACGGCAGCTCGAACAGATCCAGGTGGATAAAGTGTTCACCGACAAGGCGTCGGGCAAGGACACACGGCGGCCCGAACTGGAACGGCTGCTCGCCTTCGTGCGCGAAGGCGACACGGTCGTGGTGCACAGCATGGATCGTCTGGCGCGCAACCTCGACGACCTGCGCCGCCTGGTGCAGGGCCTCACCCAGCGCGGCGTACGCATCGAGTTCCTTAAGGAGCATTTGACCTTCACCGGCGAGGACTCGCCGATAGCGAACCTGATGCTGTCGGTAATGGGCGCGTTCGCCGAGTTCGAACGCGCCTTGATCCGCGAGCGGCAGCGCGAGGGCATCGCGCTCGCCAAGCAGCGCGGGGCCTACCGTGGCAGGAAGAAATCCCTGTCGTCTGAGCGTATTGCCGAACTGCGCCAACGTGTCGAGGCTGGCGAGCAAAAGACCAAGCTGGCTCGTGAATTCGGAATCAGTCGCGAAACCCTGTATCAATACTTGAGAACGGATCAGTAAATATGCCACGTCGTTCAATCCTGTCCGCCGCCGAGCGCGAAAGCCTGCTGGCGTTGCCGGACACCAAGGATGAGTTGATCCGTCACTACACGTTCAGCGAAACCGACCTCTCCATCATCCGGCAGCGGCGCGGCCCGGCTACCGGGCTAGCGGCCTCAACCTGGTGACGGCGGCTATCGTGCTGTGGAACACGGTGTACCTGGAGCGCGCCATCCAGGGGTTGGTCGAGGCCGGCAAGCCGGTGGACGGCGAGCTGCTGCAATTCCTGTCGCCGCTGGGCTGGGAGCACATCAACCTAACCGGCGATTACGTCTGGCGGCAGAGCCGCAGACTGGAAGACGGGAAGTTTCGGCCCCTACGGATGCCCGGAAAACCTTAGCGTACGATTTTTTCCGAATTCTGCGGGCTCCCCAGCTACACCTTCGCCGAAGCCACCTGGTCGCAGCAGTTACCTGACTGGCTGGGCTCACATGCCCGCTGCTTCTCCTTTCTCGGCGGTGTGCCGGAGATCGTGGTGCCGGACAACCTGCGAAGCGCGGTGAGTAAGAGCCATCGCTACGAGCCGGACATCAACCCGAGCTACCGCGATCTGGCCGAGCACTATGGCGTGGCGGTGGTGCCGGCGCGGGCGCGTAAGCCGCGCGACAAGGCTAAGGCCGAGGTCGGCGTGCAGGTGGTCGAGCGCTGGATCCTCGCCGCGCTGAGGAACCGCCAGTTCTTCTCCCTGGACGAACTCAACAGCGCCATCGCCTTATTGCTGGAGCGGCTCAACCGACGACCGTTTCGCAAGCTGCCGGGCTCCCGGCACTCGGCCTTCGAAGCCCTGGATCGTCCAGCGCTGCGCCCACTGCCGGAGCAGCCCTACGTCTATGCCGAGTGGAAGAAGGCGCGGGTGCACATCGACTACCACGTCGAGGTCGATGGGCACTACTACTCGGTGCCGTACCAACTGGTGAAGAAACAACTGGAAGTACGCCTGACAGCGCGCACGGTGGAGTGCTTCCACGCCAATCAGCGGGTGGCCAGCCACCTTCGCTCACCGCACAAGGGCCGGCACAGCACACAGGCCGAGCACATGCCCAAGAGTCATCGCGAGCATGCCGAGTGGACGCCACAACGGCTGATCCGCTGGGCTGAGCAGACCGGGCCGAACACGGCCGGCGTGATCAGCCACATCCTCGAACGGCGCATCCACCCAACCCAAGGCTACCGGGCCTGCCTGGGCATCCTGCGCCTGGGCAAGACCCATGGCGAAGTGCGCTTGGAGTTGGCCTGCCGTCGCGCCCTCAGCCTCGGTGCGTGCAGCTACAAGAGCCTCGAATCGATCCTGCGCCAGGGGCTGGAAAACCTGCCGCTGGCCCAGCAGCACCTGCCCCTGCTGCCGGACGACCACGCCAACCTGCGCGGCCCCGGCTACTACCACTGAACACAAGGAATCCCACCATGCTGCCCCATCCGACCCTGGACAAGCTCCAGACCCTGCGCCTGACCGGCATGCTCAAGGCACTCGCCGAGCAACTGAAAACCCCCGACATCGACAGCCTGAGCTTCGTGGAACGCCTCGGCCTGCTGGTCGACCGCGAACTGACCGAACGCGACGACAAGCGCCTCAGCAGCCGCCTGCGTCAGGCCCGGCTCAAGCACAACGCCTGCCTCGAAGACATCGACTACCGCAGCCCGCGCGGGCTGGACAAGGCCCTGATCCTGCAACTGGCTAGCGGCCAGTGGCTGCGCGACGGCCTCAACCTGATTATCAACGGCCCGACTGGCGTCGGTAAAACCTGGCTGGCCTGCGCCCTGGCACACCAGGCCTGCCGAGAGGGCTACAGCGTGCGTTACCTGCGCTTGCCGCGCCTACTGGAAGAGTTGGGCTTGGCCCATGGCGACGGGCGCTTCGCCAAGCTGATGAGCGGCTATGCCAAGACCGACCTGCTGATCCTCGACGACTGGGGCCTGGCGCCGTTCACCGCTGAGCAGCGTCGCGACATGCTGGAGCTACTGGACGACCGCTACGGCCAGCGCTCGACCCTCGTGACCAGCCAAATGCCCGTGGACAACTGGCACGAACTGATCGGCGATCCAACCCTGGCCGATGCCATCCTCGACCGCCTGGTGCATAACGCTTATCGGATCAACCTCAAGGGCGAATCGATGAGAAAGCGGGTGAAGAAATTGACGACACCGGGCGCCTCAGACTAACAATGCAACCCCTGCGTCGCTGCGCTCCGACTGCCCGGCCGGATGGCCGTGGAACAGGTGGCCAGATGGCCGTGGAATGCCTGGCCAGATGAGAGCGGACTGGGTGGCCGGATGGCGTGGAATCCGCAGACTGCACCGCAAAGTGCTGTTGCCAGGTACTGTAAAATAGAAGAGTGAGCACTTGATTTGCTGGTGCTTTCAAACAACGGTGTTGTTTTTTTAACAGCCGAACTGGAAAGGGAGGCTGAGCTGCTCAGTGATCACTTTATCCGTTGGCTGATTTACGCCGGCATGTTCGCTACAGGCACTGAACGACAACGCAGATGGTATGGTCTGTGCGTTCTGACTCGTCAAGGATCGGCCAATGGATCGTTTGTCTAATTTGCTCTCGCGGTTCGGCGTGCGGGCCAATCTGTTCTATGACGGCGACCTATGCGGCTCTGCATCTTACGATGGCGCCGAGCGGCGAGGTTATATCCATCTGCTTCAGGCCGGCAGCGTGACGTTGCTTGGTCCCGATCGCAAGGATTTGCAGCTCACTCGCCCTAGCTTGATTTTTATGCCACGCCCCGCCAAGCATCAATTGTTTGCGGGTGAGTCCGATGGCGCAAAGTTGTTGTGTGCTTCCATGGAGTTTGAGGGCGGAATTGATAATCCTTTGTCGGCTTCATTACCGGACTGTTTGGTGCTCGCACTCGATGATCTGCCCATGCTGGCAGACACGTTGGAGTGGATGTTTGCCGAGGCGGCAAATGTGCATTGTGGAAGGGAAGCCGCGCTTGAGCGCTTATTTGAGCTCCTAATCATTCTGTTGCTCCGTTACCTGCTCGATCATCACCAGTTGCGCACCGGAATGATGGCTGGACTGGCCGACATGCGGCTTGCCCGATCGCTTTTACAGATGCACAACTCCCCGGAACATGCCTGGTCAATAGCAGAGCTGGCCAGTGAGTCAAATATGTCACGCGCTGCGTATGCCGTGCATTTCAAGAGTGTCATCGGACAGACGCCTGCTGATTATTTGTTGAGTTGGCGAGTTAGCCTGGCTCAGAAGCTGATGCGAGAAGGGCGCTCGATTACGCTGATTGCAGCTCAAGTCGGCTACGAAAGTCCTTCGGCGCTGTCTCGCGCATTTAGACGCAAGACGGGGTTGAGCCCTCGTGACTGGTTGAAAGATCTGGCGGGGGAAAATGATGGCAAAAAGGCCTAAGGCATTACTGCCTTAAGCCATTGAAAAAATTATGCATTAATTTTACGTTTTTCCAGTTCAACCAGCGAATGGCCTGCCACAAATATCGAAACAGCAAGCAACCCTAAGTCTTTAAGCAGAAACTGACCTGGCGCAACGGAAATCGCCGGAAACCCTAAACTAGGCTCAATGACGCCCGGAGTGGAAAACATAAAGCTAAGGGTTGTGAAGAACAGGCCTGCAGACAGAGCGCCTCCTACCACGGATAGTTTGGGCGACAGCATGCGGCCTGCGATCAGAGTGCCGATCGAAATCTCTAGTATGCCGAGCAGGCTGGAGAACATGTCGACCGAAAAAATGCTATACACCCATCCCAAAAGCGGGCTGTTGCTCACCAGTGGAACCAGGCCCTCGGCCTCGTAGTGGGTAAATTTCATGCCGCCGAACCAGAAGTAAATAATAGCGAGAGCCAAGTACGCGCCATAGATACCTAGCCCCATAGTTTTGGTTCCAAGCGTTAAGTGGGCCTGTACGCTGGACTTCGAGTTTTCAATGCCTATGGTTTTCATGTCTGAGCTTCCAGTAGTGAGTGAGAGTGTGTTGGCTGCCGAACGCCGTATGCGTTGGCGATGAGATGATTATGGCTGGCATCTCTAATCAAGAGGCATCAGAAAGTATTGATTTCAGTGCAGATCGTCTTGGGCGGTGCAATTCGCGATGAAGGGATCGCCGTGGAGAGCGATGAGTGCACTATTTCGATAAAGGAGTCGTTTTACATAGGTCGATGAAGCGCGTTGCGGCATCGCCTACTGTCATTTCTCAAATCTGACTATGGGGCTTGGGGCGAAGGGCGGCACTGACTAGGCTTAGAACAGCTACCAACTAGCCGCGCGGCCGCGATGCACAAAGAATGGTAACTGAGCCGTGAGTGCGGTGGGCGCCCGCATTTATTTCCAAACCCTACAGATACATCGATCTTCGAGGGGTCGTCTCAGAAAACGGAAAATAAAGCACGCTAAGCCGGTTGCAGCGGCCGTAGCGGCCTGAACTTGCCCGCGCCGATCTTGGCGCTGCTGCGCCAGAGGTAATCGCCGGTCAGGTTGATGTGCTCCCAGCCGAGCGGCGACAGGTACTGCAACAGGCCGTCATCGACGGCTTGACCGTGGCCACGCAAAGTCGCCGGCCGTGACGGCCAGTGGCAGGACGAGGGCGCTGGCGAGCAGAGCGCCGGTGAGTGCGATTTTCGTTGTGTTCTCCTTATATGCCTATGGAGATCAGACGGCGACCACGGGGAAATCCACCGTGGTGTCGGCGATGTGGTTGGTGTAGTTGGTGAGCGTGTTCAGCGCGATGTTGGCGATCACTTCCAGTATCAGGCCGTCGTCGAGCCCCGCGCGGCGGTAGTTGGCCATGGCGTCGGCCGACACCACGCCGCGTTGCTCGACCAGCGCGCGGGCAAAGCCGGCAATTGCATCGTCAAGTGCGTTGGCCGCCTGGCCGGTGCGGGCCGCGGCGATGGCCTCTGCCGACAGTCCGGCACCTTTGCCGATCAGGGTGTGTGCGCTCAGGCAGTACTGGCAGCGATTGGCTTGACCGGCAGCCAGCGCAACGATCTCGCGCTGGGTGGCACTCAGGCGGCCGGTGCCCAGCGTTTCGGACAGGCCGAGGTAGCCGTTGAGCGCTGCCGGCGCGTGGGCCAGCGTGGCGAGCAGGTTCGGCACCACGCCGAGCTTGGCTTTGACGGCCTTGAGTGTGGCAGCGGTAGCGGCGTCAGCGGTGTCGATGGTCAGGGGGGCGATTTGGGTCATGTCTATCTCCGTAGTGGGTGAGGTGCAAGAGCACGTGGGCATGATCGCCCTTTGTTTGGTACGATATGGCACGTAAAGTATCAAATACGTAACCTATCGTCTTATATGGAGAGTGGAATGGCGGATCGACTGGCCGGCTTGCTCCGGCACTACTCGCTTTCGGCGCGCGTTTTTCACAGCGGCGCCTTCTGTGAGCAGCATCATTACGCGGCGCCGCATGGCTATATCCATCTGGTGCGGCGCGGCCCGATTACGGCGCGTTCGCCCGTGCATGAAGATCTGCTGGTTACCGAGCCGAGCCTGCTGTTTTATCCGCGCGTGGCGTCGCATCGTTTTGTCGCCGCCCCCGGCGATACCGCTGAGCTGTTGTGTGCGGAGGTCGATCTGGGCGCTTCGACGGGCAATCCGTTGGCCATGGCCTTGCCGTCGATGCTGCTGATTCCGCTGGCGGACTTGCCCGGCCTCGGGCCGACGCTAGAGCTGCTGTTTGCCGAAGCCGAGCGCGACCAGTGCGGTCGGCAGGCCGCCATCGACCGCTTGTGCGAGTTGCTACTGATCCAGTTGCTGCGTTATCTGATGGATGGGCGGCTTGGCGCCACCGGACTGCTGGCGGGACTGGCCGACCCGAAACTCGCGCGCGCCATAACCGCCATGCACGATGCGCCGCAGACCGCGTGGTCGCTCGAGGCGCTGGCGGCGCAGGCGGGCATGTCACGCGCGCGCTTCGCCGCCGCGTTCAAAGACGCGGTGGGCGTCACGCCGGGCGACTATCTGGCCGACTGGCGGATGAACGTCAGTTGCACCCTGCTCAAGCAGGGGCGTCCGGTGGCGGTGGTGGCCGACCGCGTCGGCTACGGCAGCCCGAACGCGTTGGCGCGCGCCTTCCGCGTGCGCATGGGCTGCGCCCCGCGCGACTGGCTGGCGCAGCAGCGCGGTGACGCGTCGCTCAGCGGTTCGTGAGTTTGAGGTCGATTCGCCGGTTCTTGGCGTAGGCGGCGTCGGTGTTGCGCTCGTCGAGCGGGTGAAATTCACAGGCGCGGCACGGGAATCAAGGCATTGCGATTCTCGAAAATAGTTCTTGAAATTCTATTCTTGATTGCATATCATCTCAACGAGTTTCGATAAGAAAGGATGCGCATGCGACCGTCTGTTGTGCTTGACATGAAGCGAAGCGCAGTGCGTGAAGCGGTAGGCCGCTTTCGCGCCGCGAACCCGCGCGTCTTCGGCTCGGTGCTGCATGGCACCGACCGGGATGGCAGCGACCTCGACCTGTTGGTCGATGCGCTGCCCGGTGCCACGTTGTTGGACTTGGGCGATTTGGAAGAAGAACTGAAATCGCTGCTCGGCGTTGACGTCGATCTGCTGACTCCCGGCGACCTGCCGCCGAAGTTCCGGGCCAAGGTGCTCGCGGAGGCGCAACCGATATGAGCGAGAACCGCCTGCCCGATTACCTCGACCACATTCAGCAGGCCGCAACCGATGCGCGCAGCTTCGTGGAAGGGATGGCCAAGGACGACTTCTTGGCCGACAAGCGCACCCAGCAGGCCGTCATCATGAGCCTGATCGTCATCGGCGAGGCGGCCACAAAGGTGATGGATGGCTACGTCGAGTTCACCCAGGCGCATGCCGACGTGCCGTGGCGCAGCATGCGCAATATGCGTAATCGCATGGCTCACGGCTATTTCGACATCAACCTCGATGTGGTGTGGGAGACGGTACAGGAATGGCTGCCGGCGTTGCTCCAGCAATTGCCCGCCGTGCGTCAGGATGCCGACGATGAAGACCGTAACGACAAAGGCATGGAGCCATGACCAATCAAGCCGCCGATGTTCGGCCCCTCTGGCGTGTTCGATCCCGCGACCTATGAGCCGCGCTCGGGCAAGACCTTCTGGATGGCCGCAACGGACGTGAGTTCGCTGGTGGGCAAGGAGGCAGCAGCCGACACGCTCATCGGCAACTGCACGACCGCACGACCAGCCTCCCGTTCAAATTCGAGTTAGAACTCATATCCAGCCTGTCTGGGGGCACTGTGAAAGAGGGATCTCCGATGACTGTTGAATCGAGAATATTTTCTGTAGCCGAGTATGTTCAGCCGTCCGAAGGCGAGCCTATTCGTTCCGTTGTGCTTGAAACCCGAGACTCAATTATCGTGGTTTGGCATGTCCATCCCGGGCAGGAAATTGCGGCTCACATTCATCCTCACGGCCAAGACACGTGGACTGTTTTGTCGGGAATGGCTGATTACTTTCAGGGCAATGGGATTGTTCGTGCCCTCAGGGAAGGTGAGATAGCCGTGGCAAGACCGGGCCAAGTGCACGGGGCGCGAAATACAGGTACCGAGCCATTTGTGTTCGTCTCGGTTGTGGCATCAGCCAATGCCGGTTTCGTATTGGCTGAGCGATAGAGCCCAATCTCTGGAGTTGGTCCAATGAGCGGTCGGGGAGATAGGTAACAGACATGCAGCGGACACGGCTGCTAAACCAGGTCGCAAACCTCCTTGCGTCGCAGCGTGCCGCAAGCGACGCGATCAATCGAATGGGGTCGGCATGAGACTGAACACCATCCAGTTCCCGACCGCGTAGCCGCCTGTCCTGCCGATCAGGTCTTGACCATCGACGCCTGGGATCAGTCCTGAATGTTCTTGGAGACCACTACGTTATGAGCCGCAGCCGCCGCAAAACACCCATCGTCGGGCACACGACCTGCGGCAGCGAGCGCGAGGACAAGAAGCTCTGGCATCAGCGCTGGCGCACCCGTGAGCGCACGGCGCTGACCAGCGCGTCGCCCGAAGCCCTGAGCGCCCATCTGCCCCTGCTGGAAAACCAGGCCAGCAGCGTCTGGTCGATGGGCAAGGATGGCCGCTCCTACTGGCCCGTCAAGCGCCAGGCCGCCACGGCGGATCGCATCGCCAATCACAAGGGACGCAACCCGCAAGAACGCGCCTCCCTGAAAAAGCGCCTGCTGCGCAAGTGGATGAGCAAATGAAGCTCTCCTTCCATCAGCACATTGCGCTGTTCTGGATGATCGGTGCTCCGGGCGTCTTCGCGCCCGTGATCGAGAACGCCAAGCGGCCCGATGCCGGCGCCGTCATGGCGTGGGGTGTCGCGATCGTGGCGGTGATGATCCTCTTCACCCCTTTGCTGCTGCGCTGTCCACCATTCCGGCGCTGGTATGGCCGGACGGATGCGCTGTCGGAGCGGCAGCGCCAGGCGCTTGCCGAGCGCGGCCTGCGCCGCTACTACCAGACCGCTTTCGATGACGGCTACGTGCCCCGCGTGATGCCCTACGTGTGGCGCATCATCTGGACGGTCGGCGGGTTGATGGCTGTGACCGCCGTACTGCCTACCAACACCGGACGGCCAGCCTTCGATGCCTTGGTGGTCTTCTCGACCTGGTATCCGATAGGCGTGATGCTGCTGGTTTTCGCGTCGAGGCCCCTTGGCCGGTTGATTCGCCAAAGAGCACAGGAGCGGCGGAAATGAGCACGTCAACCATCGAGGCGCTCGCCAGCGCCTGGGCAAGGATTGCCGAGGAAGCGGAATTCCCCGCTGACTACGAGGGGACTGCCACACCACAAGCGCATCGGGCTAGCGAAGCTATTCAGGAGCAGATTCGGGAGCGCATCGTCGCCACCAACGACATGCGGCTGTTCAGCCTGCTGCACCTGCTGGGTCAGGCGTCGCTGCGCATGGAGCAAGCGCTGTGGCCGGAGGATTACGAGCGGATGACGCGCGAGGTTGAGGAAGCCCTGCGGCAAGCCACCGACGCCAACGCCAGATCGTACACCCACGAAGAAGTGATGCAGGCGATGCAGGAACGCATCGACCGGGCGCGAGACAAGCCATGTTGATTGGCTATGCGCGCGTCTCGACGCAGGATCAGAACCTGGAGCTGCAACGCGAAGCCTTGAGCAAGGCCGGATGTAAAAAGGTCTTCGAGGACAAGGTGAGTGGCACGCGGGCAGACCGGCCTGGCTTGGCCAAGACGCTCGAAATGCTGCGCGAAGGCGATACTTTGGTCGTCTGGAAGCTCGACCGGCTGGGCCGGTCGGTCAAGCAACTGGTCGATCTGGTCGGCGATCTGCACAAGCACGGTGTCCAGTTCAGGAGCCTCACCGACTCCATCGACACCGGCACACCATCCGGGCGGTTCTTCTTCCACGTCATGGCGAGCCTTGCCGAAATGGAGCGCGAGCTGACCGTCGAGCGCACCCGCGCCGGGCTGGAAGTCGCCAAGCAGCTCGGCCGCAAAGGCGGCCGCAAGCCGAAGATGACCGACAGCAAGATCGAGTCGGCCAAGAAGCTGCTGGCCAGCGGGGTGCCGCCCAAGGACGTGGCCAAGAACCTCGGCGTGTCCATTCCGACGCTGTACCGCTGGGTGCCAGCCTCCACGCACGCTTAGCGTGCTTTATTTTCCGTTTTCTGAGACGACCCCAGCTCGGCGGGACCGCGGAGATCAAATCGGAGAAGGGCCACGGCACCAGGGCCACCGTGCACATCCCGGTGAAGGTGCTGGACCAGCAACCGACGCGACCGCTGACTGGATCGGCGAGCCTGTCGGGCCTGCACGTCCTCGTTGTCGACGATGAAGACTCCGTTCGCAGCGCCGTCGCAGATCTGCTGCGCGCCAAGGGAGCCGAGTGTGTGGAAGCGCCAGGCACCGACGAGGCGCTACAAGAGCTCGGTTCGAAGGCCTTCGAGGTGGCGCTGGTGGACATCCAGATGCCCGGCGCGGATGGCTACGAGCTGGCACGAAGACTGAGGGCTCGCTCGCCGGAGTGCGACACCAGACTGATCGCCATGAGCGCCTTCGGACTGGCCGAGCAGCACGGCCATCTCTTCGACGCCTACGTCGCCAAGCCCTCAAAGGCCGACAAGATGGTCGGCACGATCATCCAGACCTTGGCTCGCGATCGCCCCGCCGCTGCCAATTCGGCCACCGCGAGCAACTCGGGCGGCGCCTCCAGCTCCCGGTGAGTCGGCGTCGGCGCTGCAGCGCGGACGGGGGTGCCGTCGAGTGCGTCACACGCCCCTGAAACCCGGCAGCACCTCGTTGACCGACACGGCACGGAGATCGCCGACCAGGCGCCCCTGACCGTCGGTGATCACCAAGCCTCTTCGCGCGGCCTCTCGACAAAGCGCTTCCAGCCGCGGGTCCGCAAAGCTTGCGGGCGGATCGTAGGCCTGCAGTTGCAGGCCAGCGACCGCGAGCAAGCCGTCGGCGCTGGCCTGATCCCGTCCGGAGGGACCACACAGGCCGGCGAGCGCGGTTCGCAACGGTGATGTCCGGGGCTTCATGGCGCAGCGGGTGCAGGGCACCCCATCGTGCGGCCGACCACGTGACCGCGCAACTCGAAACCCCGGTCCAACCCCCCGCCGAAATCGGGCGCCGAATTCAGACGGCCAGCCGTCCCAACGCACTGCGGACTCGCCCCTGCGTTTCAAGGTGTTTGCTGCGCCACGTGCTTGACCCGCAGTATCTCGACGGTGCGAGAGGAGTCGAACACCCGATAGAAGGCGATGTAGTTGGCGTGCAGCACGAGTTCGCGAACGCCGGCTGGCAGCCCGGGGCGGCCCTCATGGCCGAGCAGCGGGTGCTGGGCCAGCGGCTGGACCTTCTCGCGCAGCTTCTTGCCGAAGGCGCGCGCTCGGGTAGGACTGTCCTGGGCGATGTAGCGGACGATGCTGCGCAGGTCTTCCAGGGCCTTGGGACGCCAGGCGATGCGGTAGTCGGCCCCCGGCATCAGTCCCCGAGCTCCGGCCGCCAGGCCTGCACGATGGCCTTGAACTCGGCCTCATAGCCCAGGCTGTCGGGGTAGCGGTGAACGCGGCCGATCAGGCCGAACACGGTCGTCATGTCGGCCACGATGTCGGTGTCCAGTGCCCACAGCGAGGTCAGGTCGAAGGCACCGCAGCTGCCTGTGTTCCACCAGGCCAGCAGAAAGTCCGCAACGACCCGGCTCTGCCCGGAGTCGCGCCTGGCATGCGCGAGCAGGCGCTCGAGTGCCGCCACTTCCTCGGAGGTGATCGCAGGGGGTGGCGCTTCAGCGGCGGCGGCCAGCATTGCCTGCGCAATGACCTGATCGGGTTGGCGCGGCGTCGTGCTCATGCGCCTTTCCTTCGTGCGGAGCCGGCACGCTGGAGCTCGATCGCATCGATTTCGGCATCCATGGCCGCCATGGCCTCGTCGTGCGGGACGCTCGGGCGCGGATCGTCGAGCGATTCCTGGATCTCGGCGGCGAGCCACCGGTTGTGCGCCGCAGCCTGGTGGGCCGTGCGCATCGCTTCGGCCTGGCTGGAGCGGCTGCGGCTCATGTCCTTCTCGTCGGGGTTCCAGTCGGTGGCGTCGAGCTGTGCCACAGCGATGCCGACCTCGCGAAGCAGGATCATGGCTGAGGCTGGATTGCCGAAGCGGCGCGGCTCGGTGCTGCGGGCCTTGGCCAGCACGGCGTCCTGTCCGCCGCGGGTGGCAATGCGCAGCATGAAGGCGCCGCCCTGGCCCTTGAGCGTGACGCCGGCGACGCCGCCGGCGGCCGCGGTGGCGCGCAGTTGTTCCAAGGTCATGCTGTGCATAGGATCCACCGCATCAGAGATGGAATCATTGTGCACGGTTGACAGAAGTCGTGCAACGACCGTCGGCCCAAGCGCGAGATTCGATGAGAGTCCGGAAGCACCGCGCCACCAGGGCGACGAGGTCCCAGCAAAGCCAGCGCTGGCGGGAGCAGCGCTCATCTCGTATGCTTCTGGCGCGATTGTCGCCCAAACCGCTAATGCGCGACAATATAGTTTATGTCAACTCAGTGAGCTGAGCACTACTCACCGCGAGCCAGTTCAAACGTTCAGCCTGCGCGCCCGGAGTTCTGCTTCACGCGAGCTTCTAGCGGCGTCCGCCCAGCAGGCGGCGCTGAATCCACCTCTTGATCCAGCCCAGCCTCGCGCACCGCGGCCCGCGCCAGAAGGTGGGATGCCACGGGAAGGGTCGCGAGGAGGAAGACAAGGATCAGCAGCAGTCGCCATGTCCAGGCCGCATCGCGCACGACGAGCATCGTCCCCACGCAGACCAGCGCCAGCGCCAGCGTTCCCGCCTTGGTGGCTGCATGCTGGCGGGCCAGCGCATCGGGCAGCACGATCACCCCCCAGGCCGCGATCAGCAGCACAACGGCCCCTGTCGCGACCAGCAGAGTCCCCAACGCAGCGATCATGACTTCGTCTCCGGAGTCCCGGAGTGCGCCGAGCGTTCGATCAGGCGCGCCCAGCCTACCGTGCCCACGAAGCCGACCAGGGCCAGGCCGATCGCCACGTCGAGGAACACCGTGCGACCGGTACCGAGCGATGCCGCCACGCACAAGGCCACGCCCGCGGCGAGGAAGATGTCGAGCGCGACCACGCGATCGGCATGGCGCGGGCCGCGCACGATGCGCACCGAGGCGATCAACGTCGCCAGAACGGCCAGCGTTGCCAGCACTGCGGTGGCCCAGCCCGTCGTGGCCACGTCGTCGAGCCCGATCATGCTGCCTCTCCGAACCAGGCCATGAGCGGCGGCTCGAACTCGCGCCGGATGGCCTCGACAGCGGCGGCCGCCTGACGCGTATCGAGCATGTGCAGCACCATCTGCCGCCGCGGCATGTCGATGTCGATCACGGTCGTGCCCGGCGTCAGCGAGATCATGCAGCCCAGCAGCGCCGCACCCTGCGCACTCATCGGCGCGAAGTCGATGCGCACGAAGGACGCCGGCGGCGGCGTGCCGATGGCGAGCCCCTGGCGCACGATGGCGCCGATGGTCTGCGCTCCCGAAGTCACCATGGCCCAGCCGAAGCGCGCAGGCAGCACCACGGCAGCGACGAGCCTGTTCATGCGAGGTACTCCTTCCGATGCTGGATGCTCGTCATCATCGCCGCCCCAGCGTGGCGGCCGCGTCCCGCGCAAACTCGATCAGCGTCTGCGGCGCCAGGCCGATCGCCAACGTGACGGCGGCCAGCATGCACGTGGCGAGCCACGCGGGGGCCAGGGCGACGCGCCGGGGCTGCCAGGCCACGTCGGCATCACCGGCATCTGGGTGGCGCTTCCAGAACGCCTCGAGCCAGATCTTCATCATCGAGTACAGCGTGAGGACACTCACCGCCAGGCCGAGCGCACCCCAGGCGAATCGACCCTGCGCGAACGCCTCCTGCAGCACCAGCAGCTTGGCCCAGAAGCCCGACAGCGGCGGAATGCCCACCAGCGACAGCGCCGGCACCGCGAACAGCAGCGCCAGCGCCGGCCGCGCAGCGGCCATGCCGCCGATGCGCCGCAGGTCATAGCTTCCGGCCAGGGTGGCCAGCATGCCGGCGATCAGGAACAGGTTGGCCTTCACGACGATGTGATGCACCGTGTAGAACAGCGCCGCGGCGTTGCCGCCCACGCCACCGAGCGCCACCGCGAGAAGGATGTAGCCGATCTGGCTGACGATGTGGAAGGCCAGGATGCGGCGCATGTCCCAGTGGTACGCCGCACCCAGCACGCCGGCGACCATGGTCGCTGCCGCCACCCAGCCCAGCACCTCGAACAGCCCCGCGCCGGCCGGCATGAAGACGTCGCCCAGCGTGCGCAGCACGGCGTAGACGCCGACCTTGGTCAGCAGCCCGGCAAACAGCGCCAGCACCGGCGCCGGCAGGGTCGGGTACGACGCCGGCAGCCAGGCATACAGCGGGAAGGCCGCCGACTTCAGCAGCAGCCCGACCGCCAACGCCGCGAGCAGCACGTGCAGCAGCACCGGGTCGACCTCGCGTGCCGCCACCGCCAGCGCGCTGTAGTTCAGGTGGCCGGTCGCGGCATACAGCAACCCCACCGCAGCCAGCAGCAGCAGCGTGCCGAACAGGTTCAGGCCCAGGTACTTGAAGGCGGCGTCGAGCTGGTCTCGCCGGCCGCCGAGCGCGATCAGGCCCAGTGCGCAGATCAGCATCCCCTCGAACCAGACATACAGGTTGAACAGGTCGGCGGTGCTGAACGCACCCGCCACGCCGGCCAGCGTGCCGTGCACCAGGGGCAGCAGCAGCGGGTGGCGCAGGCCGGGGTCGGCGTCACTGGCCAGGAACAGCAGCGAGGCCAGGCCCATCAGCGCCGTCACCAGCACCAGCACGCTGGACAGCCCGTCCAGCTGGAACTGGATGCCGTACGGCGGCACCCAGTCGCCGAAGGCCGCACTGGCCGGCGCACCGGCGCTCACCTGTGCCACCAGCATCACCGCCGCAGCCAGGAAACCCAGGACGCCGACGAAGCTGATGGCCTGCTGCGTGCGGACCCGGCCCGAGACGAGCGCAGTCAGCGCCGCGGTGGCCAACGGCACGAGCACGGGCGCGGTCGCCACGAGGCTCACGCGAGCGCCCTCCGCGATCCGGCATCGTCCGCAGCGCGCTCGCGCGCGACATCGTCCACCAGCGGCGGCTTCACCGGATCGGTCGGCTCGGGCTCCACCCACCGCAGTGCCAGCGCATCGTCGGTGCCGACGCGCCGCACCAGTTGCATCACCAGCACCAGCGCAAAGCACAACAGCGCGAAACCGATCACGATGGCGGTCAGCACCAGCGCCTGCGGCAGCGGATTGGCCGCATCCTGCAGCGCCCTTGCGCCCGCCTCGATCACCGCCGGCTGCGCCGAGCCCAGGCGGCCGGCGGCCAGCAGCAGCAGATTGATCGCGCTGCCCAGCAGCGCCAGGCCCACCACGCAGCGCAGCACATCGCGCGACAGCGCCAGGTACAGCCCAGCGGCCAGCGTGATCCACAGCGCACAGGCCACGGCCCAGATCATCGCGCGCCCCCGTTCGGCGCTTCGGGTGCGCCTTCATCCGCGCCATCGTCCGCCTCGTCGCTGCCGAGCAGCGCGACAGCGTAACCACCCAGCGCGCCCCACACGCACAGGTACACGCCGACGTCGAACACCAGCACCGTCGACACCGGCAGCGTGGTGAAGCCCAGCGGCACGCTGGCCCACAGGTGCGTGAGATAGGGCTTGCCCAGCACCCAGGCCGGCAGGCCCGACAGCGCGCCGACCAGCACGCCCAGCGCCGCCAGCCGAACGGGCGAGCGCAGCGGCAGGCGCTGCGTGGCGGCATCGGGTCCATGCGCGACCGCCCACAGCACGCTGGCCGTCACCGCCAGCAGGCCGCCGATGAAGCCACCACCGGGCTCGTTGTGCCCGCGCAGCAGCACCACCAGCGACGCGGCGAGCATGACCCAGTACAGGGGCCTCGCCACCACCTCGAGGATCACCAGCCGGCGGTTCATCGGCCGGCCTCCGCCCCGCGCCGGCGCCGCACCTCGCGCAGCAGCGGCACCGCGGCCAGCAGCGACAGCATCACCACGGTGATCTCTCCCAGGGTGTCGAGTGCACGGAAGTCGACCAGGATCACGTTGACGACGTTGCGTCCTTGTGCTGCCGGCACGCTCTGCTCGCCGAACCAGCGCGACAGGGTGTCGTCGAACGGCACCGCCACGGCCGCGAGCAGCAGCGCCGTCAGCACGGTGGCGAAGGCGAGCGACAGCAGCAGCGCCAGCGGGCGCGCGCCGGGTTCCGGCACGCTCATCGCCTTGCCGCGACGCTTCAGTGCCAGCAGCACCGCCGCGATCACGACGACGAACACCGTTTCGACCACCACCTGCGTGAAGGCAACATCGGGGGCCCCGGCGAACAGGAACAGCACCGCACTGCCGTAGCCCACGAGCCCGGCGCCGAGCAGCAGCACGAGCCGCTCTTTCAGCATGGCAGCGGCCAGCGCGCCGACGGCGATCAGCAGCACGCCGCCTGCCACGCCCAGCGGCGGCGCCGACCACGCCGGCCACGCCAGCGCCGGCGCGGCCATCGCCAGCGGCAGCCCGACGGCCAGCACGGCGACGGCCGCGGCCACGGCCATGTAGCCCGGTGAACGGCCATGCTGCAGCCAGCGCGTGCTGACTGCGGCGACGTGCGGTATCCAGCCCAGCGAGCGTTCGTACTGCGCGGCAAGGCCGAACACGGCCAGCCGCGATGCCAACGCGTCCACCAGGCGGTGCAGGGGGTCCCAGAGCAGGAAGACCACGGCACCGATCGCGAACGTGGCGGCAAACGACAGCAGCTCCGGCCCGAGCACGCGCGCCAGCGGCGCCAGCACCGGATCCGTTCCGGCGGTCATCGCCACGCCCACGGATTCGACCATCGGTTGCGCCCACACGGGGAACAGTCCCAGGGCGACGCCGAACCCGGCCAGCACCAGCGGCGGCAGCACCAGCGCCGCGCCGCCCTCGTGGGCCTGCGGCGTTTCGTTGGCGCCCGGGTGGCGCCAGAACACGCGTACCGCGGCGACGCCGGCCACCGCCACCGCGATCGCCGAGAACACCGTGTTGGCCAGCGGCGCAAACGCGAGCACGTCGCCCGCGGCCTTGGCGTCGCCGATCAGGTCCTTGACCACGTAGCCGAACGACAGCGGGATGCCCGCCATCGACATGCCGGCCAGTAACGCCGCCGCGGCCGTCCACGGCATCGCGTGGCGCAGGTTGCCCAGTCGATCGATCACGCGCGTACCGGTGCCGTGGTCGACGTTGCCGGCAACGAAGAACAGCGGCGCCTTGTACAGCGCATGCGCCAGCAGCAGCGCGCCCACCGCGACCGCGGCGCCCTCGCCCGGCATGCCCACCAGCGCCACCAGCGTGCCCAGCGTGGCCACGGTGGACCACGCGAGGATGCGCTTGAGATCGCGCTCGCGCAGCGCCAGCACCATGCCCCAGGCGGCGGTGATCGAGCCGGCCGCCTGCAGCAGCAATTGCCACAGCGGCCAGGCGTCGAGCCCGGCGTCCAGCCGCGCCAGCAGGTAGACGCCCAGCTTCACCATCGTGGCCGAGTGCAGGTAGGCCGACACCGGCGTCGGCGCGGCCATTGCGTTGGGCAGCCAGAAGTGGAACGGGAACTGAGCGCTCTTGGTGAAGGCACCTGCCAGCACCAGCAGCACGCCGGCGGTGAGCACCGGGCCGGGCGGGGTGGCCGGCAGGCGTTCGACGATGGCGCTGATCGAGGTCGTGCCCATCGCCTGCCCGACCAGGATCAACCCGGCCAGCAGCGCCAGGCCCCCGGTGCCCGTGACCAGCAGCGCCTGTTGTGCCGACTTGCGGCTGCCCGGCTGCTCGTGGTCGAAACCCACGAGCAGGAACGACAGCACGCTCGTGGCCTCCCAGAAAAGGAACAGCGTGAACAGATCGTCCGCGGTGACGCAGCCGATCATCGCCAGCATGAACAGCGTGAGCAGCACGTACAGCCGCCGCTGCCCGGGGTGACCGGCGAGGTAGCCGCCGGCATAGACGAATACCGCGCTGCCGACGCCGGTGATCATCAGCAGCATCAGCGCCGCCAGGCCGTCGATGCGCCAGGCCAGAGCGATGCCCAGCGCCGGCACCCATTCGATGGCCCCGGCCAGCGGCAGATCGAACCGCGCCAGCAGCGCTGCGACGACGGCAAGCGCGGTCAGCGGCAGCAGCACGAAGCCGACACGTGCGGCGAGCCCCATGGCCGACGCATGCGCCACTGCTGTGGCGGGACGAGGCACCGGCTGTCCCATGGTCAGCGCCCTGCCCGCCGCAGCATCGTCACGCCCAGCGTCACGATGGTCAGCGGCACCACGAAACCCAGCATCGCATCGCCGAAGGCCTGTGCACCGTCGTGGCGTTGCGCGGCCAGCACCAGATAGGCGGTGTAGGCGACGTAGTACGCGAGGAACAGTGCGCCCTCCCAGCGCGCGATCTCGCGACCGGTCAGGAACACGGGCAGGCACGCGACCAGCGCGGCGAGCATCACCCACAGGTCGAAGCGCGCCACGTCCGGCGGTAGCGGCAGCGCACTGCCCGCCCCGGACGATGCCACGACCGCACCGAGCCCCACGACGCCGAACAGATTGAAGATGCAACTGCCCACCACGTTGCCGACCGCGATGTCGCGTTCGCCCTTGAGGCTGGCCATCACCGACGCCGCGACCTCGGGCAACGAGGTGCCGGCCGCAACGATGGTCAGCCCGATGATCACTTCCGACAAGCCGAGCGCGCGCGCGAAGCTCACCGCGGCGCGCACCAAGCCTTCAGAGCCCAGAACAAGCAGCAGCAGACCGGCGACGATGAGGGCGAGTTGCATGGGCAGCCTGGCATCCCAGCGACCGGCCGAGGCGGGCTGCAACTCGTCGGCGAACTCGTCGCGCCCGGCGGCGGCCGGCTCGGCACGCGACTGGCGAACGAGGAACACGGTGTACGCCACGAGCGAGCCGAGCAGCAGCAGCCCGTCGAACAGGCCCAGCGCGCCGTCCAGACCCAGCACGATGAGCAGCACGGCGCCCCCGATCATGATGGGCGCCTCCTGCCGGATGACCTGCCGGTGCACCGCCAGCGGCGTGATCAGCGCGGCGATCCCCAGGATGAACAGCACATTGAAGATGTTGCTGCCGATGGCATTGCCCACCGCCAGGCCACCCTGGTCCGACAGAACGGCGCCCGTGGACACGGCCATCTCCGGCGCGCTGGTGCCGAAGGCCACCACCGTGAGGCCCACGACCAGCGGCGACAAACCCAGGCGAAGCGCCAGCAGCGACGCCCCGCGCACCAGCAGCGCGGCGCCGGCCACCAAGGCGACGAGACCGCCGAGGAACAGCAGCAGCGACATGGCGGGCCGGGCGCTACGTCAGCCGCGTACCGGCGGTTTTGTCGTGGCGCCGTGCACCCAGCTGCGGATCAACGACAGGAACACGCCGCCCGTGAGCATGCCAAGCACGTAGACGCCCAGCAGAAGCAGCGACAGCGGCAGCGTCAGGCTAGCCGACAGGAACTGGACCGTCACCGTCTCCAGGTTCTGGAACTTGAAGAGGAACACCACCGCGGCCAACGCCAGCAGCAGCGCAAGATAGACATATCGCATGATCAACTCCCCTCCGAACGGCTCTGTTCATTCTGCATTCTGCCCTTCGAAGTGGAAAGGGCCGGCAGCGCGCCGCGCTACCGGCCCAGATCGGAGCGACAGGATCGCGCCCGTTCAGGCGCCGGCCGACAGTCCCTGCCGCGGCATGACCTGGAAGTCGAGACCATAGATCAGCGGCTCGACACGCGCCTGGTCCTCCATCGGCATCACCCAGTGCTCGAGCGCCGCGCGCAGCACCAGAGACTCGCCAGGATGCACCTCACCGTCGGCCTCGATGACCGGCGTGCACAGTTCGATCACCAGCGCGCGCTGACGGGAGTCGTCGACCTCGTCGAGCCATGCAGCCAGCGTGCCGGCGTCGATCAGGCACTCACGGCCCGTGCAGGCACCGCTCAGCAGGTCCTGGCACAGGTCGTCGACCACGCCGTGCCATTGCAGGCCCTGCAGTCCCAAGCGCTCGACCGCATTCGTGTCCTCACCCAGGCCGGCGAGGAACGCAACCAGGATGCCGGCGAACAGAAATCCACCGAGGAATCCGAAGTCACGTTTGCTCGTCAGCGCATAGGCCGAGAGCCCGAGGAAGATCGCCGCTGTACCGCCCATGGCCATCAGCACCACCTGGTGCCCGTTGGCCAGGGAAAGGTAATGGCCGACGATCGGCCCCAGCGTGTAGCCCATGAAGCCCGTGAGCGCGAACACCGAGACGACGCCCCAGCCGCTGTTGCGCAGCTTGGTCGTGGCGAACAGCAGACCGAAGTACCCCGCCAGCGTGAGCAGGATGCCGGGATGGGGCAGCTTCCACGCGGAGGACAGGGCCGCGGTGCCGGCGCTGAAGGCAAGCGTTAGCGCGAGCAGCGCGTAGGTGTTTCGCAGCACCTTGTGCGTGGCCAGCACGCCCGCCGCGCCGGCGCCTGCCATGTCACGGGGCAGCGTTTGAAGTTGGTTCATGGTGGCCTCCTTTCAGGCTGTCGTCGATCGCCCGCCGGGTGTCGGCGTGCGGTCCTCTCAATTCAAGCGGTAGGCGGAGGGCGACTCCGCGCTGACTTCGTCGCCGGTGTCGAAGTACATGACCGAGCGCACCAGGCCGCTGCGCGGCACCTGGATGACGCGGGTCAACGTATCGCGTGCGCCGGGAAGCACATCCGCAAAACTGGCCGTCACCTCGTAGCGGCCGGCCGGCAGCGCAGCCAGCAGCAGCGGGCCGTCGGTGCGGTGCTCCAGCACAACCTCGCGCGACGGCAGCGACCGAACCGTGACGTCGACATCGGCCAGGTAGGCGCCGCTGCCGCGCGCGGCCAGTACGAGCTTGAGGTTGTAGTCCGACGCCTGGCTGCGCAGTTCGGCGAAGTCCTCGACGCTCACGCCACCGCTGCGATGCGGCACCTGCGTCGACGCGATGGCACCTGTTGAGATCTACAAACCTTGCTAATCGTGTCCACGAACTGCGCTATCGACGCCGCGGGACCCTGCAATCGAGATGCCGGTGCCTGTTGGCCGCTTGCCGACGCCGGCTGAGGTAGCTCAAGAGCCGGCCCATGTTGCGATGCTTGCGCAGCGTTGACCTTCCCACCCAGCTCGATTCGCCGGGATGCTTGTTGCAGACGAATTCGTGCCCGTGCAACCAACCAGCTGGCCAGCATGGCGCCGTGACATCCAAGGGATTGAGGAACAAGCAGGAGTGGCAGAACGGGAGGTCCTGTCTACTCGGCAGGGGCCCCTGCGGACCGAGCGCAGCGATGATTTCGTTGCTCACGCGGGCAAGCCTTGCCAGAACCTCGCAGCCCCCTCCCCTGGGCGCTGGCACCTCAAGCCACGAGAGTTGCCCGTCGGCGAAGATCTCCGTCACTCCCGCCGATGACGCCAGCTCATCGACCGTCAATCGATAGCGCGATGCCATGCGGCCGAACCAGCTACCAAAGGCCTCGCCTTCAAACGGTCGATGCGCCACAGGCCAGGGTCGATCACGACGGCCGACTTGCCACATGCTCGAGATGCCCCAGGGTGATGCGCTCGCTGCCGTCTCGGATGGCGGCCTCGGCCGCATCGTTGAGCAGCCGCGAGACCTCGCCAAGCAGCCCACCGCTGACCGCACTCAGGTACTGCACCAGCGGGCGCTGGGTCAGCTCTGATGGCCGCTTCAGCGGCAGTGCCGCCTCGAACGCGGCCAGGAGGCGGCGGAACTCCTCGCTCTCGCTCCAGCGGGGCAACTCCAGCGGCGTGAAGCGGCTGTGGATCTGGGCGTCGCTTTGGAACGCCACCGGCGCCTCGCTCGTGCCGACCGCAACGATGGCCATCCTGAGCTCGTTGGAGAGGTACTTCAGCAAGTTCAGCGAGCCGCGCTGCTCCCGTGCGCTGCCAGCCAGCAGGTGGTGCACCTCGTCGACGATCAACAGCCGCGGCCCTATTCGGCGCAGGATGTCGCAAGCCACTTGCTCTAGGCTCGCCAAGGTCGAGTTCGGGCCTTGAGGTATCCCCACTGCCGTCAGCAATGCCCGGTAGAAGCGCCGCTGATCGGGAGACGGCGGCATCTGCAGGCTGATCACGGGTCTGTGCTCGACGCCGCGCACAGCGTCGAAGGCAGGCGGATGTTCACGAAGGAACTTGGCCACGATCAGCGTCTTGCCGATATTGGACGGACCGTGCAGCAGCATGCACGGCATGCGTTCGCGCTGCGGGGTGTCCAGGAGCCGTTGCAGCCGTTGCAGCGCCTGCGTCGCACGTGGGTAGTCGATCCAGCGGTCGGTCCGCAACGCCCGCACCCGCTGCTCGTCGTCGAGGTCGAGCATCTGCCTCGCTGCGGGATGAAGGTGGGAGCGCTCGCGCACGATCACTTCCAGATCTCCACGGCGTAAGGTGTCACCGGTTTGCTGTAGTCCACTTCCGTCGGCTGCCCAGAATCGCGGGTCTGAAGTTCAGGCGAAGGCGCCGCTGGTGGCGCCTTCGAGTTGCGGCGCGCCCGGCGTGCCGATCGCTCGGCTTGCTCCACGATCTGTCGTTGCGCACCGATGGCGCGGAAGACATGCTCTTCGGACACCCGGGGCACATGCGCCGCCCTGAGGGCTCGCACGGCGGCACGCTGCTCCCACAGCGTGATGCGAGGGCGCCGCAGGTCGGCGTAGTTCGCCTGCACATAGTTGCGCCCGTCGGCGCTGACGAAGATCCTCGACAGGTCCTCGGGGTGGTAGCGCACCCTCACCCTCTGCCGCTGTTCGCGCCAGACGACGAACACGGGGTTCCAGTAGCGGATGTAGAAAATGGTCAGGCCATCGGCCTGGATCGAGCGGTGGGCCAGCGGCATGAAGTTGATCAGCAGCTTCATGGCCTCATCGGGCCCAGGCGCAAGTTGGCGTGGGGCACGCTGTTCAACCAGTGACTGCCATGCCGAGAAGGGGGTGGAGCGGAACAGGCCCCGATGCTCGCTGTGGTGGTAGCGCTCGCCGACTTCGAGGGCCAGCCAACGCTCGAATTCCTCCAAGGTCAGACAGGCGCGCTGTTCGGGCTTGCGCGCCTTGCGGCCGCGCGGCGAGTTGCCGGTGGCGCCGGGCAGACCCTTCAGCCGCTGCATCAGCGTGCGGTTCATGCGCTCGATGTGGCCGCCATAGTTCGGGCGGCCGACCGGCCGGTGGTCGAGCTCGATGCCGTACTGAGCGCAGCCCAGGCGAAGGGCGCGGCTGCGGAACTCGGCCGCGTTGTCCAGGTGCAGCCGCTGCGGTAGGCCGGCCATCGGCCAGTCGATCTGCAGCCCCAGGTGAGCCAGCCAGGCCGCCTTGGGCTGGACGATGCGGCTGACCAGGAGGGCCACGGTGCCGGCACCGGGCCGCTCCATGCCGATGAAGAAGGCCGGGACCGTGCGCGTGGCCAGATCGATGGCCACCGACAGCCAGGGGCGGCCGATGACCTTGCGGGTGAAGCGGTCGACGATGAGGACGTCGGCCTGGGTGTGGTCGATCTGCACGATCTCCAACGGCCAGTCCGCTCCGAAGCTGCCGGGCGCGATTGCAGCGCCTGGGAGAGAGGCCAGATGCTGGAGTTCCTGGCCGCGGTGCGAACGCAGCCTGCGCGCCACCGTGTTGCGTGACGGCGCCACGAGACCATGTTCCGTGCAGCGCCGGCGAACCTCGTTGAAGGTGTCCAGCACGGGGTGTGCGAGCTCGCGCTGCCGCGGGAACCACTGTTCGACGACCGACGAGACGATCGCCTCGACCGCAGGCGCCAGCCGCCAGGGTTCGCCGCGGCGGCCTCCCGCGTCCGGTACCAGCGCAGACGTTCTCGGATCCGCCAGAAATCGAGCACGAAGGCGATAGACCGTGGTCCAGTGGACACCCAGCAGTTGGCCCGCGCGCTCGGCCTGCTCGCGTCTCATGGGACCTCGGCCTAACGGCCTCAGCACGCGAGCGATCCGGACTTCACGTTCGCCGATCTCATGGGGCGACTGCATCCGTTCACCTCACAAATGCGCCAGTAGCATGCTTCATGGACACGCCAAATGCAATAGCGAGGTTCGTGGACTCGGTGTCACGTGTTGTGGTCAACTCGCAACGGACGACGAGAGGGTTCAGAACCCGAATTTCCTTGTTGAATCAATACCTTAGCCGCAGGTCTCGCTAGCACGGTTCGTGGACATGGCTAGTGGGGTTCGTGGATCTCAACATCCTCGTCGCGGTTGTGCTCGAGAATTTTCTTGAGTACCGGGTCCTTGCAGGCATGGGCGCGCTGGTTGTACCAATCCACTGCCTCCAGCTCCTCCATCAGCGACACGATCGCACGGTGCATGTCGCGCACGTCGTCGCTGAGTTCCTCGATGGGTTCGTGATAGCCCTCGTTTGACATGATCTTCAGACTCCTCGGGTGGGTTGGATGTGTTGGTGCGGGGTGATGCGTTTGCGTCATCCCGGCAGGGATGATCGCAGCGCGGTGCTGCGGTTGAACACCGGCGTGCCGGCTCGGTGGCGGTGCAAGTCCGCGACGAAGTAGCCCAGGCGCTCGAGCTGGACATGATGCCCTGGGCCCGCGGTGGCCAGCGTGGGCTCGACGAAGCCGCGCGCGATGCGCCGGCTGTCGGGGTTGACGAGGCTGCGAAAGTCCGCCTCGCCTTCGTCCGGACGCTCCACGCCGAACAGCGGCTCCAGCAGATGCAGCTCGGCGGCCACCGCGTCGTGCTGCGCCAGCCAGGTGATGGTGGCGCTGACCTTGTGCGCATCGGCCCCGGGCGTGCCGCTGCGGCTGCCCGGTACGATGCGCGCCTGCACCGACTCGACCTCGCCGCCGGCCGCACGCTGAAATCCGGTGCACTCGACGATCAGGCCGTACTTCAGCCGCACCCGCCGGCCGGGCGCAAGGCGCCGGAAGCCCTTGGACGGCTCGGCCTCGAAGTCTGCGCGGTCGATCCACAGCCGCGGGCCCAGTCCGAAGTGGCGCAAGCCGCGCTGGGGGTGCATAGGGTGCACCGGGGCAGTACACGGCACGCTGGTCAGCGTGCCGAACTCCTCGGCCCAGTTCTGCAGGTCCAGCGGCAGCGGGTTGATCACGGCCATCGCGCGCGGTGCACGCTCGTCGAGGTCGTCGCGAAGGGCCTGCTCCAAAGCCTCGTAGGGCACCCAGGCCGCATGGCGGCTGGCGCCGGTGGCCTCGACGAAGTTGCGCACCGCCGCGGCCGTGAAGCCGCGCCGGCGCAGGCCCGCCAGCGTGGGCAAACGCGGGTCGTCCCAGCCGTCCACGAAGCCTTCGTCCACCAGCGCCTTGAGCTTGCGCTTGCTGGTGACGGTGCGCGTGAGGTTCAGCCGCCCGAACTCGTACTGCCGCGGCGGCGGCGCTTGCACCAGGCCGAGACGCACGAGGTGCGCAAGCAGCCAGTCGTAGAACGCGCCATGCTCGACAAACTCCAGCGTCGCGATGCTGTGCGTGATGCACTCCAGCGCGTCCTCGATCGGGTGAGCGTAGATGTAGGCCGGATAGATGCACCAGGCGCTGCCGGTGCGATGGTGGGGCACGTGGCGGATGCGGTAGAGCACCGGATCGCGCAGCTGCAGATTGGGCGAGGCGAGGTCTATGCGCGCGCGCAGCACCATTGAGCCGTCGGGATGCCGACCCTTGCGCATCTCGCGCAGGCGCGCGAGACTCTCCTCGCGCGGACGATCGCGCCAGGGGCTGGCCACACCCGCGCTGGCGTAGTCGCCGCGCGAGGCGCGAAGTTCGTCTCCGCTTTGCTCGTCCACATACGCCAGTCCATCGCTCACCAGTGCCTCGGCAGCGCGGTACATGAATTCAAAGTAGTCGCTGGCGTGGTACAGATGCTGGGTGTCGCCGGCACCCCAGTTCCAACCCAGCCAGCGCACCATCTCGACGATGCCTTCGACGTAGGCCTGCTCCTCCTTCTCGGGATTCGTGTCGTCCATGCGCAGGTGGCACACACCACCGAACTCGCGCGCGAGGCCGAAGTTCAGGCCGATGCTCTTCGCGTGCCCGATGTGCAGATGGCCGTTGGGCTCTGGCGGGAAGCGCGTTCGCACGGGCATCGGATCGCGATCACCGCTGGCGTGGTGCACGGCATCGCCGGGCGATCCGGCCCAGCGGCGAGCAGCATAGGTGCCGTCCGCGAGGTCGCGTTCAATGGCGGCACGCAAGAAGTGCGGCGGATGCTCCGGATCGGGGGACATGTCCAGTTGGGGTGACAGCGGAGAAGATGGCCCTTGGCGGGGCTTCGCCGTTCGGGGTTGCCCGTGATCGGCGCGACAATCAGCGAAGCGATTCTCGGACATCGCATCGATGCGGGCCACCGGAGCCCCCGAGTTGAGTCTAGCCGCACATCGTCGACCCATCGTCCTGCGCCCCATGCCGAACGTCTCTGCCGTGGAACCCCCTACCCTCTCCGACAAAGCCGATACCTTGGAGCCGAGCAACGCGCTGCTGAAGTACCTATTGCAGGCCGCTCCCATGGCCTCGATGTTCTATTCGGGAACACTGTGCGGCGTTTCGCCACGCGTGGACGGAACGCAGCAGGGATGTCTGCATTTCCTGATCAGCGGCGAGCTGGGCCTGACGCGCGAAGACTCGCCTCCGCAGATGGTGCAGGGCCCCTGCGTGCTGATCTTCCCGCGTCCGTTGGCGCACCGGGTCGAGGGGCTCGGCGCGGCCGGCGCCGACCTGATGTGCGCGACGCTCAGCGACCTGGGCCAACCGCTGTCCACGCTGATTCCCGAACCGACGATCATCGGCCTGAACGACGCGCCGCGGCTGCGTCAATCGGTGGAGATGATGTTCGGCGAAGCGGCGGACCGTGCCTACGGCCGTGAGGCAGCAATCGACCGGCTGCTGCAGTACGTGTTGGTCTTGGTCGTTCGAAAGCTGGTGGAGCACGACTTGTTGCGCGGCGGCGTGATCGATGCCATGGCCGACGACAAGCTGGCCGCGGTGATCGAAGCATTGCATCGGGACCCCGGCCGGACGTGGACCCTCGAGGCGATGGCGCACCATGCGTTGTTGTCCCGATCGGCCTTCGCGCAGCGCTTTTCGGCGGTGGTCGGGATGCCGCCGCTCTCGTACCTGACTGCCTGGCGAATGAGTGTCGCCTGCGGGCTGCTCGCCCAGGGCAAGGCAGTCAAGCAGGTGGCGTCCGCGGTCGGCTACCGCGATACGTCATCGTTCTCGCGAGTGTTCCAGCGCGCGCTCGGCGTGTCGCCGGCGGCGTGGCAGCAAGCCCGCCTCGAGACATGAGCACCGGGGGTTGACCGACGTTCAGGGTTGGTCATCGGAAACCGGAGGGGCTGCATTCACAGCCGGCTGCGCCCCCCTTTGGCGCGCAGCCAGTTGCGGCGCCGCATCCATAGCAGGGCGGCTGCGGCGAAGGCCGCGCATCCGGCGGTCACGGCGGCAAATGCCCAAGGCCGCTCGGCCATCGGAATGCCCGCCACGTTCATGCCCAGCAGCCCTGTCACGAAGGTCAAGGGCAGGAACGCGGCGGCAGCCATGCTGAGCACCAGACCGACGTTGGCCGTGCGCCGATCCTGGATCCGCTGGGCCTGACCGGCGACGATGACCAGCCGCTCCTGTTGCGCCTGCAGAGATTCCAGCAGGCGCAGCAGCTGATCCTGAGCTTCGTGCCAGCGTGCTCGGTCGTGATCGGTGACGAACGCGCATGTCAGGCGGCCCAGGCCCTCGAAGACCGCGCGCTGCGGTGCCAGATGCCGCTGCAGCCCGGCAATCGTGAGCGACAGGACAGCAAGGCGGCCGCAGGTCGCGTCGCAGCCATCGTCGCCTGCCAGCTCGTGGGCATCGATGGTGGCGGCGGCATCCTCCAGCCGTTCCACCTCCTCGGCGGTCTCGGCCAGATGCGAGTCGATCAAGTCAGCCAGGAACTCGGTGGTCGAGCGAGGCCCGTGGCCCGCGCGCAGCCGCTCGCGCAGTTCCCGCACGGCGTCGATGTCGGCCTCGCGAGTGGTGATGACGCGCATCTCGTCGATCCAGATGCGCAGGCTGATCATGTCCTCCGGGCGGTGTCCGTCGCGCTGGTGCATGGCCTTGAGCAGCACCATCACACCGGCGGGCCGGGGTAGGATGCGCGAGCGGGTGTCCTCGCGCAGCATCGCCTCCACCGCGAGGGGGTCCAGCCCTTCGTCGCCCACGAGGTATTGCCCGGTTTCGGGGTGGCGGATGCACATGTGCAGCCACACGGCACGCGGGCCCGTGGCATCTGCGCCGCCATTCAACTCGATATGGTGCAAGTAACCAGGGTTCTGGCTTGCGTCGTGGCTTGGGTACATTGTCTGCTCCTGCTACGTCAGGTCGCTGGCCGCGACACGGTTTCCTCGACGGCAGGCGCGTCCATGACCGTGACGGCGTCACCCTTGCGCAACCAGCCGCCGCGCACGATGCGCGCCGTAATGCCCCCATGACCGCGCAATGCGTTGTAGCCGCCGGACCCCAGCGCGACCTCCATGCGTGAACAAGGCGCGCACGGTCCTGTCGCCTCGATCACCACCTCTTCGCCGAGCCGCCACAGCAACCTCTGGTCCGGGAAGGGCGACGCGAGCGCCGCCAGATTGACGCCACTGATCACCAAGTTGCGACGCAACAGCCGGGCATCGACTCGGTCGCGACCCGCCAGGGCAGCAATCACCGACAAGTGCTCGGCTTGCAACAGGGTCAGCTCGCGGCGCCGAGCTTCATCGCCCGTGCGGCTCTTGACAGAGCGATGGTCACCGCGCAGACCAAATCCTGGCTCAGCCCATGCTTGGTCGGCCCATACCGCCGGCGCCAGCCGGCGCGGGCGCAGCACGATGGCATCGATGCGTCCAGGCATACCAAACCGGGCGACCAGCTCGCGCAGGCCGCTACTCATGCGCATCGTCCGCATCGAGCGAGCGTCCACGTGTCAACGAGGACTTCAAAAGGTGGCATTGTCAAGCGCGTCGATCCGCAGCTGGAAACGTGAGACATGAGGGCGAAGTCCGCGGTCGGAAGCGTACCCCAGCAGCGTCTTGCGGCGCGAGCGCGCAGCGCCATGCACCTTCGGACGATTGGTCAACAGATCAGGATGCACAGCGCGTATTCGACGATTTCGGCGTATACGCCCTCGATATTCTGACGGCACGCCCCGCTTCCCACCCGAGCAGTAGCGCGGCAGGAATCGCAAGATCGGCGAACACCATCCTGAAGGTGCGCGCCGATGTTCCCATCAACCCAATCGGACGACCTGGACAGACCATGAAGATACGATCGAAGAGAACGAATCCCAGCGCCCTGCGCGCGGCCGCCCTGGCCGCCGTCGTGGTCGGCCTTGGCATGGGTGCCGCGGCGCTGGCAGCGCAACCAGGCAAGGCCAAGTACGGCGTGGAGTTTCCACCGCAGTGGACGGCACAGGGCGAACTGGTGCAGCCGAAGGACTTCAGGCAGTGGATCTTCATCGGCTCGCCGATGACGCCTCACGGTCTCAACGACGGCAAGGC
This sequence comes from Aquincola tertiaricarbonis, assembly GCF_023573145.1. Taxonomy (GTDB): domain Bacteria; phylum Pseudomonadota; class Gammaproteobacteria; order Burkholderiales; family Burkholderiaceae_C; genus Aquincola; species Aquincola tertiaricarbonis_B. The sequence continues at coordinate 35,750 of NZ_CP097638.1, read as the reverse complement.
CAACTTCCCGGAGTTCCACAACGTTTACGTGCAACCCTCGGCGTTCAAGCACTACCGCAAGACCGGCACCTGGCCCGAGGGCACGATGATGGTGAAGGAATTGCAACTGGTGCAGCCGGCGCAGTTCCCCGATGGCTCGCGCACCGAGGTCTCCGGGCGCGGCTATTTCCCCGCGGGCGTTGCCGGGCTGGACATCGCGGTCAAGGACTCGTCGCGTTTCAAGGAGTCCAAGAACTGGGGTTATTTCAACTACGGCCACCACGCCCCGCCCTACCTGCGGGCGGCAGCTGCCGCCCCGGTGGCGGCTTGCGCCGGTTGCCACATGGCCAACGCGCATGAAGACATGGTCTACATCAAGTTCTACAAGTCGATCCTCGATCCCCTGCCCGTGAAGAAGTAGCGCCATCGCCTTCGATGGCATCGGTCGAATGGGGGCGTGCCCCCCATTTTCGTTCCTCAAGCAGGGCTGACAAAGGTCCGCGCCGACATGATATCCATGCCCCACACCCAACCACTCCTGCGCACCGCGCTGCGGTCGGTGATCCTCCTGACGCTGAGCATGGGCAGCGCGATGGGACAGCGCGCACCGGCGGATGCTTCGACGCTCGACGCGGCTGCCATCGCAGCCCGCACCTACGCCCGTTGGGTGGACTCGCGGGGCAACATCCTGCTGCCCAAGGAGTTCGCGACCGACTGGACGCACCTCGGATCATGGGCCGTACTGGAGAAGGACCAGGTGAAGGATCTCCACGGCGTGTATGCCCCGAAAGAAGAACTCCAGTACTTCCGAAGCAACGGCCGGTTTCCCGATGGCGCTGTGCTGGTCAAGGAAGTGCGGCACGCGCGGGGCAGCACGCACACGACGGGACAAGCCTTCTGGGCCGAAGACGTCGCCGTATGGTTCGTCATGATCAAGGACGAGAAAGGACGCTTCCCCGGCAATCCGATCTGGGGGGATGGTTGGGGTTGGGGGCTCTTCAAGGGTGCCGATCCGGCGCGGCAGGCGGCGACCGACTACAAGAAGGACTGCATGGGCTGCCACACCCCGGTCAAGGACAAGGACTGGTTGTACGCCTATGCGTATCCGGTGCTCGGCCCTGCCGCGATTGCCCAGGCGCCGGCCAAGCCCGCCGTCTCAGCCGCGAAGCCCGGAGCACCGACCTCGGGCGCTGCGGTCTTCGAGCGCTGCGTGTCATGCCACAGCCTGACGCCAGACAAGCATGGGATCGGCCCCTCGCTGGCGGGGGTGGCGGGGCGCAAAGCAGGCTCCAGCTCGGGCTTTGCGTACTCGGCCGCGATGAAGAACTCCGCCGTGGTATGGGGCCGGGAGACGCTGGACCGACATCTTCGCGATGTCAAGGGCTTCATCCCAGGCAACAACATGGCATACATGTTTGCGGCCGGAGTTCAACAAGAACAGGAGCGGGCCGCGCTGATCGAGTACCTGTTGTCCAAGTGATCTGATCTGGCGACGGCGACGCGCGCAGCGCCTCGTGCGCAGAGGCGCGCGTTCAGCGTACGTCTTCGATCTTGATGGTGCGGCCGTTGAACTCGGCGGTGTCGCCGCTTCCCAGCCCGGCGAGCGCGGCGTAGATAGGCGCCTGCGGCGAGATGCCCATGTAGGTCTTGCCGTCGCACTGGAACGCCGAGGTGGCTACACCCACCACGAACCAGCGGCCGTCGATCTTGACCGCCGCGCCCTCGCCAACTTCGTCCTTGGACTCGAAATCGATGCGGCGCAGCGCCGCCAGCGCCTCCTCGTAGGTGTGGATCGGGCACTCGAACGACGCGGCCAACAGGCCGCTGTTGAACGCCTGGGATGACGCATCGGCATCGCCGGGCTCGTCGCCGCGCCCGGCCGCGCCGGCCAAGTACTGTGCGTAAGCGCCTTCGGCAAAGCGCAATTGTTCGGCGGTCAGGGAAAGCATGGTCTGCTTGAGGTGATTCTTGTCGCTCATGGCATCGGGTTTTCAAGAAAGGATTGGAAGGCCGATAGAACCGACCAGCGTGTGTCGGCTCACACGATAGCCCATTGTGACGTGACTGCGCGTGCAACGCGCGAGCGGGCGTCCGGGGTCGTTGCCATCAACCCCGGCCGGTCGGCGCAGGCGCAAGGATCACGCGATTTCGGCCCGCGACCTTGCCCTCGTACAGCGAACGGTCGGCGCGGGCGATGGCTGCCTCGAGAGACTCATGGGGGCCCAGTGCCGTGGCGCCAATCGTGACGGTGATGTTGATGTGCTGCCCTTTCACCGGTATAGACACGCCTGCCAGCTTGCGCCTCATGCGTTCGGCCGTCAGCATCGCGTGGTCGCTTTCGATACCCGGCAGCAGAATCAGAAACTCCTCACCGCCCCAGCGGGCGGCAATGTCGGTCTGTCGAACGACGAGGCGGATCGTTTCGGCCACGCGCTCGAGCGTCTTGTCACCGACATCGTGTCCGAACCGGTCATTGATCGACTTGAAATGGTCGATGTCGCACAGCATGACGAGCAGTGATTGGCCCATGCCGCGGGTTCGCTGTGCGAGACGACCGCCCTCGGACTCGACGTGGCGCCGGTTGGCCAACTTGGTCAGCGGATCGGTCATCGCCTGAAGCTGCAGCGCCGACTGCTGGACCGTGACCAGCGCAAAGTAGTGATAGGTCAGGCCGGTCACGACCAGTGTGACGACGCCCCAATTCATAGCCCGCAGGAATTCAGCTGGGACCGGCGGCAGCGAGCCACGCATGTCGCGACTCAGGAGATCCAACGTCACGATGCCCGCCCCGATGGCAACGGCGATCACCCATTTCTCCCGCACGTCGATACGCCCGCTGACCGCGACCAAGGGCAGCAGGCAGAGCAAGGGCAGCGTGGCTCCGACCGATCGGCCAAAGCTCAGGGCGATCAGCGACTGGTGGGCCAGGATGACAAGGATGCAGCCCAGCAAGGCGGCCAGGAAGACCGCGAACCTGCGGCTGTTGCCCATGAAGCCGCTGAGCGCGATCAGCACGAACCCAGCGGCCGCACTCCAGCGCCACACGGGCTGGTCCACCGACCCCAGCAGGATGGCGTGGACGGGCATGGTGACCACGGCGACCCGGGTTCCAACACGGGAAATGCGCCTGAAGTTCTCGCGGACCTTCTGGGTGTCAAGTACTGACGACATGCATTCCACGTACGCTGTTTCCGCGCGCAGCTTATCAATGAGGAATCCGGTGTCGCAACCAGCGCTTGGCCTTGCACTGCGCGAGCGCCGCGAAAGCGGCTGTTACATCAGTTTCCAGCATGCCGTAGCCCTCGCCCCGCAGCAGGCGGGAATGCAAGGATATCGGCTGCCGGCGTTGCGCCTGTGGCCCAGCAGCATGCCGCGCGCCGCGCCGTTCGGTCGAACTTCACGCGATGGCTTAGGCCCCGCCGGTGCAGGCGGGATCGTGCCGTCACCCGCCCAGGGGTTTAGCCGCCGCTAGCCGCCCAAGGCCGAGATCAACAGCAGGGCCCCGAAGCCGGCAGCAGCCACGAGTCCGGAGAAGCGTGGCCCCTCGTGCGCCGCCTCGGGCAACAGGGTTTCGGCCACCATGGCCAGCAATGCGCCAGCACCAAAGGCTTGCAGCAACAGTGCATCGCCAGCGGTCAGTGCGCCAGCGAAGGCGAACCCCGCACCGGTGAGCACGGTGGTGGCCGCAGCTATCAGCGCCCACAGACCGAGGATCCACGCCACGCTGCGCCGGGCCGTGCGCATGCCGGCCGACGCGGACATGGCTTCGGGCAGGTTGCCCAGGGTGATGGCAGCGATCAGCGCGGCGTTCGGTCCATGGGCGTGCAGGGTCAGGCCCAAGACGATGGCCTCGGGCACCGCGTCCATGGCTGTTCCCATCGCGATGGCCAGGCCACTGTTCGGAACTTCGGCTTCAGTAGGTTGGGCGACGCACTCGCCACAGCGCTTGCGGTCCTTCGCGCCCCGGCGCGACAGCCAGGCATTGGCAGCGCTGAACGCAGCCGCACCACACAGCAAGGCCGCGACGCCTGACCACGGGCTGTGGCGGGTGACCTCGGCCGCGAGTTCGACGGCCGCCGCGGCGAGCAAAAGTCCGGCGCCCAGCGACATGGCGCGCGCGATCGAACGATGCGACAAGCGCGCATACACGCCCAGCAACGCGCCGACCATGATGCCGCTGGCGGTGACAGCCCCCCAGAAGAGCGCCATCGGCAAGGAAACAGCGGATGTCATGCGTGTGTCGAGCCGGGTGTCATGCCGGGCTCAACGTGGTCGGCGCCCCGCCGTCATGGGTGAGCGCCAACGCGTTGATGCACATGCGCAGACCCGACGGCGGCGGGCCGTCGGGAAAGACATGTCCAAGGTGGGCGTCGCAAACGTTGCAGGCCGATTCGATGCGGCGCGCGCCGTGGCGATCGTCGATGCGGTACGCCACCACGGCGTCGGAGGCGGGTCGGGTGAACGACGGCCATCCGCTGCCCGATCGGAATTTGTGCTCGGCTTCAAACAGGGTCGTGCCGCAACAGGCGCAAGCGTATTGACCCGGCTCGAACCGGCTGCACATCGCGGAACTGTGCGCGGGCTCGGTGTGCCCACGGCGGGTGATGTTGAATACCTCGGGGTGAAGCCGCGCGCGCCATTGATCCTCGGTGAGCTCGAGGCGCCGCGGCGGATCGGGGTTGCGCGAGTTGGCACGTGAAATCACATCGGCCCAGGTATGGAACGCTTGCATCGGCGCCTGCAGCCTCATGCCACCCAGTGCAGCACCGCCAGCGCATACCAGCGCCGGTCGTCGGTGATCAGCGAGTTCAGCGCAAACCCACTCGCGGCCGCCAACTCGCGGATCATCTCCGGCGTGTACTTCTGCGACTGCTCGGTGTAGATCGCTTCGCCGGCATTGAAGGTGAACGTGCGCTCGAGCACGCGCGAGCTCACCGCCTGCTCGGTCTCGCTGACCAGGAAGCTGCGCGCCACATGCTCCAACGGACAGTAGCTGGCGTAGTGGCTGAAGCGGGCGAGGTCGAAGTCCATGCCCAACTCGCGGTTCAAGCGTCGCAGCAAGTTGAGGTTGAACGCCGCCGTGACTCCCTGCTTGTCGTTGTAGGCGGCCAGCACAGTGCGCGGGTCTTTGGCCAGATCCAGCCCCAACAGCAACATGTCGCCTTCGCGCAGGCGCGCGTGCAACGAGCGAAGCAGCGCCACCGCGCGTGGTTCGTCCAGGTTCCCAAGGTTGCTGCCCAGCAGCATGGCCACCTGCCGACGTTCCGACCTGACCAGCGGCCAGTGCTCGAAGTAGTCACCCAGCAGCGGCTCGAGCGCCAGGCGTGGCAGGTGCTGCTCGAAGCGCTGGCTCAAGGCCGCCAGCGCGTGCTGCGACACGTCCATGGGTCGGTAGACGCAATCCACGTCCCTGTCGTGCAGCGAGCGGCACAGGCTCAGCGTCTTCTCGCCGTCGCCGCTACCCAGGTCGATGAGGTCCAGCGGCTTGCGTTGCGGGTCGATCCAGCGCGCCAACTCGTCCGCTCGGTCGCGCAGCAGTTGGTGCTCAACGCGCGTGAGGTAATACTCCGGCAAGGCCATGATTCTCTGGAACAGGCGTGAGCCTTCGTCGTCGTAGAACCAGGCCGACGACAGCGCCTTCTGCGCCGCAGAAAGACCGAGCAGCACATGTTTGGCCAGGGCCGGATCGTGCTGCATCGTCAGCTCGACGCCGCCACGTCGCGAGCCGGACGAATGCCCGTGTACTGCCAACGCTCGGGGGCATGGAAGAAGTTGCGATAGCTCATCCGCGCATGGCCCGGCGGCGTGGCGAAGGAGGCGCCGCGAAGTACCTGCTGATTGACCATGAACTTGCCGTTGTACTCACCGCTGGCGTCCGTACTGCGGCGAAAACCGGGGTAGGGTGCGTAGCCGCTTTGTGTCCATTCCCAGCGCCGGCCCCAGCCGAAGCGCGGCGCCAGGGCCTCCCATTCGGCCTCGGTGGGCAGGCGCCACCCGGCCCACTGACAGAAGGCAAACGCTTCGTAGTAGTTGACATGCGTCACCGGCGCCGTGCCTTCCAGGGTCTGCGGGCCCTGCAGCGTGTAATGCAGCCAGCCGCCGGGCTGGGCCGGGTCGGGCTGCCAGTGCAGCGGTGCCCTTTGCGTCTGGGCGGCCAACCAGTCCCAGCCTTCGGCGTGCCACAGCTCATGGCGCGTGTAGCCGCCGTCGGCCATGAAGGCAAGGTACTCGGCGTTGGTCACCAGCGCCTGGCGCAGTTGAACCGCGCCCACGTAGGTTGTATGGCGCGGTGACTCGTTGTCGAACGCAAACCCGGGGCCGGCGTGGCCGATCTCGACCGTGCCGGCCTGCGCCTGCACCCACTCGTCCAGCGGCGGGCAGGTGCCGTCGTGCTCGGCGCTCAGGTCGACCCCGCTGCGGCCGTCGGGGTCGTACGCGGGCAGCAGCGGATTCGTGCCGAGGATCGCCTTGATGTCGGTCAACAGCAGTTCCTGGTGTTGCTGCTCGTGCTGTAGGCCCAGCTCCACCAGTTCACGCTGGCGCGGCTCGAGCACGCCCTGCAGCAACTGCTCCATCGCGGCATCGACATGGGCACGGTAGGCCAGCACCTCGGCCACGGTCGGCCGGCTCATGTGACCACGCTGCGTGCGCGCCACCCTTGGGCCGAAAGTCTCGTAGTAGCTGTTGAAGACGAAGGCGTAGCGGGGGTGATGGACCCGGTAGCCGGGCACGCTGGGTTCCAGCAACAGGGTTTCAAAGTACCAGCTGGTATGGCCGAGATGCCACTTCGGCGGGCTGACCTCGGGCAGCGGCTGGGGAACGTGGTCTTCGGCGGTCAGCGGCGCGCACAGCTTGAGCGAGCGCGAGCGCACGGCGCGATATCGCTGCAGCAGGATGGCTTCGGGTGTCAGGATGGCCATGGGGTGTTTCGGACTCGGGCGGGATCTGGATGGGAACGGGTGGCCTGTCGGGATCTAACCTCCGAAACGCTCAGTGCGGATCGCGCCATCGGGCAACTGGAGATCACGCAACATCGCGGTAACGGATTCGACAAAGCCGTTGCTGCCGCACAGATAGGCGGTGCACGACTGCGCAGCGTGGCCACCCAACCACTGCAGCGCCGTCGCCAGATCGCCGGTTTGCAAGCGCCCGGCGCGGTCTTGCGGTCGCGGAGCTTGCGCTTGCCTGGAGAGCGCCAGCACGCAGCGCATGCGCTCATCGGCGCGCTCCCATTCCTGCAACTCGGTCCACATCGGTACATGCGCGAGCGTGCGCGCGGCCACGCACAGCGCGACCGGCGCGCCGCTGCGGTGGCCTGCCCGATGCGACATCATCGCCAGCAGCGGCACGACACCCGAGCCGCCGCCGACCAACAGGGCCGGTGTCCCGGACTGCGCGCGCCAGACGAAGTGCCCACCGGCCGGGCCAAGGAGCTCGACCTCGTCGCCGACGGCTGCGGCCTCGTGGAACCAGGGCGACACCTCGCCTTCGGGCAGGTACTCGATGCCCAGCTCATACACGCCGCTGCGCTCGGGTGGCGACAGCAACGAGTAGCTGCGTTGAGCCTGATAGCCGTCTTCGGCCGTCAGGCGCACGTCCACATGCTGGCCGGCGAACGGCGCATGCCACACGCGCGGGCGCAGCACGACGCGCTTGATGCCTTCGGCCAGCGGCTCGATGCCCTCGATGCGCGCACCCTGCCAAGCCAGACGCGACGCGGCAGTGCCGCCCGCCTCAGCCATAGCGCTCTTCCTTGAACGGGTCGCCACGCATGTGGTAGCCACGCAGTTCCCAGAAACCGGCCTCGTCCTTGGGCGTGAACTGCAGCGCGTTCACCCACTTGGCCGACTTCCAGAAGTACAGGTGCGGCACTAGCAGCCGCGCCGGGCCGCCGTGCTCGTGCGCCAGCGGTCGGTCGTCGTAGTGCGTGGCCACCATGGCACGGCCACCGGCCAGATCAGCCAGCGGCACGTTTGTCGAGTACCCGTCCAGCGAGTGCGCCAGCACCCAGGGCGTGGGCGCCGCCAGCCCCGCGTCGGCCAGCAGGTCGTCGATGGTCACGCCGCGCCAGCGCGTGTCGAACTTCGACCAGGTGGTCACGCAGTGGATGTCCACCACCTGCTCGGTCTGCGGCAGGGCATTGAACTGCGCCCAGGTCCAGGTGCGCACTGGACGAGGCCCGACTTTCAGGGTGAGGCCCCAATCGACCGGGCTGGGCGCGCGCGGCGCGGGGCCAGCGGTGAGCACCGGGAATCCGTCGGTGAGCGACTGGCCCGGAGGCAGCCGACCGCCATGGTTGTTGGCACCGCGGTTGCGGCCGCTGAAGGAGCGATTGATCGGCATGGTCGTCGTGGGTTCTCGAGAAGGCCTTCGGCCGCCGTCAGGCGGCCGCCAGCGGGCGGCGCCGCTCGATGATGGTGGGCAGGAATTCGGTCACCGTGGGGTGAACGGGCAGCGCGTCGCGCACCTGCTTCCAGGTGCCGCCGCAGGCCATCACCAGGCTGATGGCCTGGATGATCTCGTCGGCCTCGATGCCGAAGATCGTCGCGCCGAGGAAGTGGCCGCTGTCCTCGTCGATCAGCAGCTTGATCACTCCCGTCGTCTCGCCCTCTTCCTTGGCCCGGCTGACATCCTTCATCGCATGTACGGCCATGCTGATGCGCCGGCCCTGCGCCGCCAGCTTGCGCGCATCGGCCTCGTACAGGCCCACGTGCGCCAGGGGGGGATCCGTGAACATGGAGTAGATGACCGGGCGGTCTTCCACGCTGCGCTGCGCCCCGGCCAGGTTGTCGGCCAGGATTTGGTGGTCGTGGTAGCTGGTGTGGGTGAACGCGCCGCGCTGGTTGATGTCGCCCAACGCCCAGATGCCCGGCACGTTGGTCTGCAGCCGCTCGTTCACGCCGACGTAGCCGCGCATGTTGATGGCCACGCCCACGCTGGCCAGGCCCAGGTCGTCGGTGTTGGGCACCCTGCCAGTGGCCACCAGCAGGTGGCTGCCGCCGACAATGCGCCCGTCGGCCAGTTGAGCGCACACGCCCCCAGGCGTGTCCCCGGGCGCCACGCGCTCCACCGCCTGGCCCAGGTGCAGGTCGATGGCCTCTGCGCGCAGCGCATCGGCCAGCATCTCCGAGACATCGGCATCCTCGCGCGGCACGAGGCGCGGCCCGGGCTCGATCACCGCGACCTTGGAGCCAAGGCGCCGGAAGATCTGCCCCAGCTCCAGGCTGATGTAGCCGCCGCCGATGATAACCAGCTTGCGCGGACGCTCGCGCAGCGCCAGGATGCTCTCGTTGTCCAGGTGGGCTTGTTCGGCCAGACCCGGGATCGGCGGGATGAACGGCCGCGTGCCGGTGTTCAGCACGACCTGCGGTGCCGCGAGTCGCCGCTCACCAGCCCGGATCTGAAACCCCCCCTCTGGAGCCCGCCCCTCCAGGCGGGCGTGGGCCTTGATGACGGTCAGGCCGGCCAACCCACCGAGCCAGCGTTCGAGCCCGGCTCGGGACTCGTCCACACGCTGCTGCATGCGCTGCATGGCTGCAGCGAAGTCCACGCTCAGGCCGTCCGCCCGGATGCCGAAGTCGCCTGCGCGCGACGCGAGATGCGCCACGCGCGCCGACTTGCGCAAGGTCTTGGTCGGCGTGCAGCCGCGATTGACGCAGGTCCCGCCAAGATCGCGCGCTTCGACCAGCGCGACCTTCTTGCCCTGCCCAACGAGGTGAGCGGCCAGAAACGGCCCAGCCTGCCCGGCGCCGATGACCACCAGATCAAACAGCTCAACCTGGCTCATGCCTGCACCCGGACGCCGCGCCAGAACGCCACACGGTCGGCCACCGCTTCGGCACCGTGACTGGGGTTCGGGTAGTACCAGGCGGCGTCGATGTTGGTCCTGCCATTGACCACCAGACTGTAGTAGCTGGCCCGACCTTTCCAGGGGCACACGGTGTGGGTGCTGCTGTCCTGCACGTGTTCGCGCTTGAGCGCAGAGAGCGGGAAATAGGCATTCCCTTCAACTTCGACGATGTCGTCGCTTTCAGCGACGACCACATCGTTCCAGATGGCTTTCATTTCGGCGGTTTCCTTGTTTCTGCATTCGCGGAGCCTGATATCCATGTGCTCAGGATTCAGTCGTAGCCGAGCCGGCTCGTAATGACCGGCCTGCCTTCCAATGTGCGATGCACAGGACAGCGGTCGGCAATGCGCAGCAGGTCCTCGCGCTGCGCCTGGCTCAAGGGGCCGTCCAGGACGACTTCACGGCTGATCAGTTCCACGCGTCCATCGCGCCCGTCGCATGCGGCGCAGTCGGTGGCATGGACACGCTCGTGCTTGAGCCTGATCTGCACATCGCGCAACGGGTAGCCCTTGCGTTGCGCGTATTGCCGCAGGGTCATCGAGGTGCATGAACCCAGGGACATCAGCAGCAGGTCATAGGGAGTAGGGCCGCGGTCGCCACCCCCAAGCTCTGCCGGTTCGTCCGCATCGATGTGATGGCGGCCGGCACGCATCGCGCGCCAGAATACCCTATCGTGCTCGCCCACCCACACCTCGCCGGCCCGCAGGCCATCTGATTCCACGTCGGCGCCTTCTGCTGCCAGTTCGGCAGGCAGATAGCGCGAGACCCATGCACCGACGACATCGGCGACGTAGTCCGCGTCCGATTGGCGGCTCAGCAGATGGTCGGCGTCATCGAGACTGACAAAGCTCTTGGGATGAGCGGCTGCCTTGTAGATGGAATGCGCCTGCTCCACGCCGACCACGTCGTCGGCCGACGCGTGCATCACCAGCAGCGCACCCGGCAGCTTGGGCAGCGCCTGCGAGCCATCCCACCGATTCAGCGTATTGAGAAACTCCGCATGCACGTGGAACCCGCGCCCGCCGATCTTCACCAGGACTTGCGTGTTCCTGACATCACCCGTTGGTTGAATGTGCCGCAGCACATGTTGCGCCGTGGCCGGTGCACCGATGGTCACCACGGCGGCCACCCCCGGCAGTTCGCCCGCCGCCATGAGGGCCGCCGTTCCGCCCAGACTATGCCCCAGCAACAGCGACGGCTGCCCATGCGTGGCGGCCAGCCAGTGTGCCGCAGCGACGAGGTCGGCCACGTCCGCAGCGAAGCCCGCGTCTCCGAACTCCCCCCCGCTTTCACCCAGCCCGGTGAAATCAAAGCGCAGCGTGGCAATGCCGCGTTCCGCAAGCGCGCGGCTGATGCGCGTGGCCGCAAGCGAGTTCTTCCCGCATGTGAAGCAATGGGCGAAGATCGCCCACGCCCGCGGCTTGCCGTGAGGCGGCCATTCGATCACGCCGGCGAGCATCGCATCTCGCGAACCCGCGAAACTGACATGCTCACTACGAAGCGCTGCACCCCGCCCCGCATGGGCATGCCCGCGAACGCTCAACTCAGCTTCTCCAGTGACAGCGCGTTGATGCAATAGCGCAGCCCGCTGGGCGCGGGACCATCAGGGAAGACGTGGCCCAGGTGTGAGTCGCACACGTTGCAGGTGGTCTCCACCCGCTTCATGCCGTGGCTGCTGTCACCGTGATAAGCCACCACCCCCGGCGTGACCGCTTGCGTGAAGCTGGGCCAGCCGCTCTTGCTGTCGAACTTGGTGGTGGCATCGAACAACTCGGTGCCGCAACCCGCGCAGGCGTAGCGCCCAGACTCGAACAGCGTGCACATCGACGAGCTGTGCGCGCGCTCGGTGCCCTTTTGGCGCAGGATGCGGTAGCGCTCGGGGCTCAGGCGTTGCTTCCACTGCGCGTCGCTCAGATCGAGCCGGCGCGGCGGCGCGGGGTTGCCGTCGCGCGTCAGCTGCAGCACGCCGCGCCAGGTCAGCGTGCCAGCCGGCACCTCGGGCGCTGGCGGTCGTGCCTCGATTCGCTTCAGGTTGGCAATCAAGGCTTCGGCATCCAGACGGAAGCCGTTGAAGACCACGACGCCTGACGGATCGATCACGATGAACCAGGGTGTTCCGCCGCTTTGGAACCGCTTCATCAGCACCGAGCTGGCGCCGACACGGCCTTCGCCTTCGTCATGGCCGAAGGGGATGGGCAACGCGTACTTCCGCTGGTCGGCCAACATCTGCTCGTAGGTGTTGTGTTCGAAGTCCTCGAACACGGTCTGAACCACTGCGAAGCTGATGAGCTTGGAGCCGCGGAAGGCTTCCACCAGGCGCGTCAGGGTGGGGAAACCCGTGAGGTGGCAGCCCGGGCAGGCGTGTTGGAAGCAGAAAATGAGCTTGTAGGCGCCCGGCATGCGATCCAGGCCATAGCTGCCCATGGGCTGCCCCGACGCATCAACCCAGCGGGCGACACCCAACTCGGGTGCCAGATCGTCAACGATGCGTTCGTGCATCAGCGTACTCCTTGGTTCTGCATTGAATGGCGGTGGTCTTGTGCGGGCATGAAGTTCGGCTCACGTGCCACAGAACGTACGGTAGCAGGCTGTCTGTTCACGCGACGCAGGGTCGATGTAGGGATTGTCCGCAGCACGCGGTACGTAGGGGCGGCGCACCTCGTCCAGCAGCCGCTCGAACGGGCGCAGATCATCGTGCTCACTGGCCGCCTCCAACGCGCGTTCGACCTGGTGGTTGCGGGGAATGACCATCGGATTGACCGCCGCCATGGCGAGGGCCCTGTGCGCGCCGGGCGTCGTTCCGAACAATGCGCGCCAACGCAGAAGCCACCCATCCAGCGCGGCTGCATGCGCGCCGAACAGGGTGCGCAGGGGCACCTCGTCGCCCGCCGCAGCGTCGGCCAGACGGCGCCAGGCCAGCGTGTAGTCCATTTGGTGCTGGCGCAGCAACGTCAGGAAGTCGGCTACCAGCTGGTCTGCCACCTTGCCCTGATCGGGAAGCCCGATCTTGGCTCGCAGGATGGTCGACCACTGCTCGAGAAAGTGCTGTTCGAACGTCTGCACGGTGGCCGTGGACAGCTCGGTCGCACGCTCGGGCTCGGGATCGATCAGCGGCAGCAGCGTCTCGGCCAGGCGAGACAGATTCCATTGCCCGATCCCGGGTTGATTGGCCCAGGCGTAGCGACCCGCCTCGTCAATGGAGCTGAAAACCGCGGCCGGGTCGAAATGCTCCATGAACGCGCACGGGCCGTAGTCGATGGTCTGGCCCGAGATGGTCATGTTGTCGGTGTTCATCACGCCGTGGATGAAGCCCAGCCCCATCCACTGCGCGATGAGCTTCGCCTGGCGCTGCACGACATGCTCGAGCAGGCCGATGTAGCGACCGGGTTGCCCCATCAGCAGCGGCGTGTGGCGGGCGATGGCGTGCTCGGCCAGCCGTGTCAGCAGGCCGTCGTCTCCGGCGCGCGCCGCAAATTGGAAGCTGCCCACACGCAGGTGACTGTCGGCAACCCGGGTGAGCATGGCCCCCGGAAGGGTTCTTTCACGCCGCACGGGCTCGCCCGTAGCGACCGCGGCCAGCGCGCGCGTTGTGGGAACACCCATCGCATGCATCGCCTCGGCCACGAGGTATTCGCGCAGCACCGGTCCCACCGCCGCCTTGCCATCGCCGCCGCGGGCGTAGGGCGTGCGCCCGGAACCCTTCAGCGCTAGATCATGGCGACGGCCCTGCGGATCGACCCATTCACCCAGCAGCAGCGCACGGCCGTCTCCCAGCCGCGGCGAGTAATGGCCGAATTGATGGCCGGCATAGGCCTGCGCCACGGGCACGGCGCCCTCGGGAATCCGGCGTCCGGAGAAGATCTCCAGGCCAGCATCTCCGCGCAACACTTCGGCATCAAGCCCCAACTCGACGGCAAGTTCATGATTGAACCGCAGCCAGCGCGGCGCTGGCGCCGGCGTCGGCCGCCAGCGAGTGGACATCCCCGGCACGTCGCAGGCGAACTGATGATCGAGCCGCAGGCCGCCGCCTGCCTCGGCGTCGGTCGCAGCGACATGTGCGGGAGCGGCAGGTGCAGGGGCGGCACGTGCAGGCGAAACCATCAGGCCGCGCTCCGCAGCATGGACTCAACACCAAAGGCCTGCATGAACGCGTCGGCGTCGAGTTCGAAGTCGCTGTGCACCACCTCGCCCAGCGGATCGAGGACGATGAACCACGGCGTGCCGCGCGTGCCGTAGTCCGCCATCACGGTCGACCGGCGCCCGTCGCCCGGTGCGTCGTGTCCGAAGGGAATGGCCAGGCCGTAGCGCTGTTGCATCTCACGCAGCCGTTCGGCCGTGTTGGTGTGCGCCCCCTCGAACACCGTCTGGATGGCCGCGAAGCCGAAGCCATGTGGCGTCATCGCGTCCACCAGCCGCTTGAGCGTGGGGAACCCATGGCTGTGACAGCCTGGGCACCAAGCCTGGAACAGGTAAAGCACCTTGAAGCCGTTGCCCAACTCGGCCAGCTTCAACGGGTTGCGCGCGTTGCCCTTCGCGTCGATCCAGTGGGGGACTCGCAATTCGGTTGCCATCATCCTTCGCCCTAATTTCTGCCGTGTCACCTCGAGAAGCGCCTGCCGCCTCGGGCGGCCAGCGTGCTCAGCGCGCGCTGACCGCGCGCTTGGGCAACCGCCATTTCGCGCGCGGGTAGTGGCAGGTGTAGCCGTTGGGATGCCGCTCCAGGTAGTCCTGATGCTCGGGTTCGGCCTGCCAGAACGGCCCTGCGGGCGCCAGTTCGGTCACGACGCGGCCGGGCCACAGGCCCGAAGCATTGACGTCGGCAATGGTGTCTTGGGCGACTCGCAACTGTTCTGGCGATGTATAGAAGATCGCCGAGCGGTACGACGAGCCGCGGTCGTTGCCCTGCCGGTTGGAAGTGCTCGGATCGTGGATCTGGAAGAAGAACTCCAGCAGCTCTCGAAAACTCAGCTTGGCCGGATCGAAGACTACTTCCAGCGCCTCGGCGTGGGTGCCGTGGTTGCGATAGGTCGCATTGGGCACGTCGCCCCCGCTGTAGCCCACGCGCGTGGACTGCACGCCCGGGAGTTTGCGCACCAGGTCCTGCATACCCCAGAAGCAGCCGCCGGCAAGGATGGCAGTTTCGGTCGTCGTCATGAGGTCGTCTCCAAGGTTTGACGCGGTCGAAGAGCAGCCCAGCGTCATGGCACCGGTTTCCCGAACTCGCGCCATTGCACGCTCAGTGCAAGAACGGTGGGCAACTCGATATTGGAGCTGAATTGAAGTCGATGCGCTGAAGCGCAAGGCCGTCGATCGTCTTGTGGAGCATGCCATTCGTCTACGCAACAAGGGCACCCCGAGTGACGTTCTGCCCGCGTGCGGCGGTGCCCCACGCCGCCGCACGCGCGCCGCGAGACGCTGCTGGCCGTCAAGGGCCATGGCGCCCCACATGCCGCTGTGCGCTGCGGAGTTCGTCCGCTTCCAGGCCAGAGCCATGCTCGCAGCGCCCAAGAACGACCAAGCCTGGGCCGCGCAGGCGATCAAACGGCGCGCAAAGCACTGACGACCAGGGCGGTGCTTGTGGCGGCCATGACCACGACGCCCAGGCTCTTGAACTGGCGCTCCGAGATGTAGCGCGTAAGCCAGGCACCGACGGGCACCCCGAGCAAGACCGCCGGCAGCAAGGCGGCGCTGAGCTTGAGCGCTTCACCAGAAGGTTGGGCCAACAGGGCCTGCGCCGCATACTCGATCGGGTAGGACCACAGGAAGAGCGCCACGGTCGCGGAGCGAATGGCGTTCTTGTCCCGGTCCGTCGCGTCCAAGTGTGCGGCCACGGCCGGCCCGGGCATCGCCAGGGCGCTGCTCAGGGCGCCGGGGATCGCGCCGACCAAGCGCTGCTGCGCAGCGGGCGACCGGCTGGATCGCCATCGGGTCCATCGCGGTATCGTCGCGATGTTGAACGCTGTGATTGCCGCAGCGGCCCACTCCAATGCCGGGAGCGAGAGCGCCGCAAAGGCGGCGTTGCCCAGCTGCACGCCGATCAGCGCGCCCAAGACCAGCTGCTTGAGCAGCGGCATGTCCACGCGTCGCAACATCGCCGGCGCCAGCGCCAGGGCGATGACAAAGCTCAGCACGATCGACACCTGAGCGGCCGCGCTGCTGCGCATGCTGATCATGATTAGCGGGCCGACCACGCCCCCGAAACCGATGCCCGAAGCCGACTGCAGCGTCGAGGCGAGGAAGACGCCGCCGGCCAGCAGCCAGGGCACGGATTCCGGCGCCATCACGGGGTCCAATTGATTTCAGTGCAAAATGGTGACGGTTCGATTTCTCAGCAACGGAGCGGGTGCTCAGCGGTAAGTCGTTGATTTCACGGCATTTGCTGTTCGGTCGGGCGGGGCTTATTTTTGGCTGCCTTTCGACTCACTTGGATCGGCGGCGATGCAGGGCTGGCACACACCGTACTTGGGCCTGCGTGAGCTGCCGCGTGAGTTCAGCCAGTTCGAGCAGCAGGCCTTCTTCACCTTCAGCCTCGCCGAACGGGAGCTGATCGAACGGCGCCGGGGTGGCCACCACAAGCTGGGCCTGGCGCAGCACATCGGCTTCGTGCGCATGAGCGGGCGCCCGTTGAACAGCGTTCGCGCCGTGCCGGTGGCTTTGTTGCGCCACCTGGGCCAGACGTTGGACATCGCCGCGCCCGAACTGGCGTCGCTGCGGGCGGCGTATGCGGGGGGGGCCGTAGCCTGTTCGATCACCATCAGCAGGCCTGCGAGGTCCTGGGCTTTGCCTGGATGAGCGAACACCAGCGCCGGGCACTGGTACGTGTGCTGCGCGACGAGGCGGCCCACACCGCCGACCGCGAGCGGCTGCTGCTGCGGGCCCGGCACTTGCTGTGCGAGCATCGGCTGATCATCGCGCACGAGCGCGCTATCCGAGCGATGGTGGCGGCTGCGCTGACCGACCTCGAGGCCGCCATCGCCGAGTCCATTCGAACTACGGTGCCGATGTCGACCTTGAAGCAATGGGTAGCGGCCGTGGCTGCGAGCCGGCCGGACGGCCAACACTGCCACAGCCGGTTGTGGAGTGCGCCGGCCAAGCACTCCACGCGTCCGATCGCCGAAGTACTCGAGCGCATCACCTTCCTCAACAGCTTGGGCCTGGATCGGTACCTGGGTGACCTCAACGACTCGCTCGTGCGCCGCTACGCCCGGCGCATGGCCACACGGCCACCGTCGATCAGCGAGCGGATCAAGGAGCCGGCACGGACCGTCGAGATGGCTTGCTTCCTGCGCTACTGCCTTCTGACGGCCACCGACCAGTTCATCCTCATGTTCCAGCGCCGCGCTACCGATCTCTGGCGCCAGTGCGCCGACGATGCGGTTGCGGCCGTCGACTGGTCGCGGCAGTACCAGCTGCTGCTGCGGGAATTGGCCGACCTGGCCCAGGACGAAGCCCGGGCGGCCGAACTGCGCACACGGCTGCTCGAACTCATCGCGGCCAAGCGTGCCCAACGCTCACCGAGCCGGGCCTCGGGCATCCGCCGGCAGTTGCCCGCTGCCATCGCGCCGGTGCGCGCGCTGTTGGTGGCCGTCAGCAGCCTGGCGTTGAAGGCCACAGGCGAGCATCCAGCGCTGGAGGCCCTGAACACCCTGCGCGCGCAGTACGCGACCGGCGACCGGACCTTGCCAGTCGATGTCACGGCCGCACGGCTGGGGGCGGCGTGGCGGCAGGAGATTGCCGACACCGTTCGCGAGCAGGCGTTCCGAGCGCTGGAGGTGGCCACCCTGTTCGCGCTGCGCCGGGGATTGCGCAACGGCTCGGTGTGGATCGAACACTGCTTTTGCTTCCGAGGCCGCGAGCGGCTGTTCATCCCTGATGAGCGCTGGAAGGCCGAGGTCCGGTGGCACTACGCACGGCTGCAGATGCCCGCCAAGGCATCGGCCTTCCTCGCGCCGCTGCTCGATCGCATGAGCATCGGCGTCGATGCCGTGGTCGCGGCCGTGCGTGCTGGCACGCTGCGTGTGGACGACCAGCTGCACCTAGCGCCGCTGTCGGCCGCCGACGAAGACCCTGAGGTAACCAAGCTGCGCAGCCGGCTCGACCAGCGCATCAGGGAGGTGCAACTGCCGGATGTGATCCTGGCCGTGGACGCCCAGGTGCGCTTCAGCTGGATCATGCTCAGCCGCGAGCCTCGATCAGGCCAGGAACTGCTGTCTGCTGATAGCCTACGCCGGCATCCTGGCCCACGGCACCAGCCTGACGGCTGCCGAGTGCGCGCGCATGATCGCGCAGCTGTCGGCCGCCAGCGTCCGCCAGGCCATGCGCTGGGCAGGCGACGAGCGGCTGCTGGCCTTGGCCTGCCAGGCGGTGTTGGGGTTCATGCACGGCCAAGCCATCGCCGCCACGTGGGGCCGAGCAGACCTGGCCTCCTCGGACATGATGAGCCTGGAGACCAGCCGCCGGGTCTGGCAGGCGCGCGAGGATCCAAGGCGGCAGACCGCCTCCATCGGCATCTACAGCCACGTCAAGGACCGCTGGGGGATCTTCCACGCCCAGCCGATCGTGCTCAACGAGCGCCAGGCCGGCGCGGCCATCGAGGGCGTTGTGCGTCATGAGCGGGTGGAGACGACGCAACTGGCGGTGGACACGCACGGGTATACCGACTTCGCGATGGCCTTGGCCCGGCTGTTGGGCTTCGACCTGTGTCCCAGGCTTAGGGAGCTCAAGCAGCAGCACCTGTTCGTGCCGCGCGGTACGAAGGTGCCCGAGGAACTCGCAGCCGTGTGCGAGGCCGGCATCGACACGGCGCTGATCGAGGGCCACTGGGACACCCTGGTGCACCTGGCGGCATCCGTGTCGAGCGGGCATTCCAGCGCGGTGACGGCACTGGCCCGGTTTGGCTCGGGTCGGCCGGAAGAGGTGACCCGATCTACGACGCCGGCGTGCAGCTGGGCAAGCTGCTGCGCACGGCGTTCCTGGCTGACTACGTCGTCAACGCCGGCTTCCGCAGGGAGCTGCGTCGCGTGCTCAACCGCGGCGAGGCGGTCAACGCGCTAAAGCGCGCCATCTACACCAGCCGTGTCGGGCCCGCGCAGGCGCGTCGCGCCGACGAGATGCTGGCAGTGGCCGACGCGCTGAGCTTGCTGGCCAATATCGTGACGGCGTGAAACACCCACCAAATGCACGCCGTGCTGGATTGTTGGGCCAACCGTCGCCAGCTCGTACCGCAGGAGCTCATCGGGCGGGTGGTACCGACGCGGCTGGTGGGCATCAACCTGCGCGGCGTCTCCCGCTTCCCGCTTGAGCGCTGCGCCCAGCAGATCCTGCCGTCACAAACGGCGGCGAAAACAAGCACGAAAGCAGGGCCTCGGCGACCGACCGGAGGACCAACAGAAACTCGTTGCCTGACAGGCACTTGGCGGCGGCCGGAAAGCGAACCCGCGTCAATGCTCGCTCTGCGGGCAGGCACGAACCGTCACTCTTTTGCGCCGAAAT
This sequence comes from Aquincola tertiaricarbonis, assembly GCF_023573145.1. Classification (GTDB taxonomy): domain Bacteria; phylum Pseudomonadota; class Gammaproteobacteria; order Burkholderiales; family Burkholderiaceae_C; genus Aquincola; species Aquincola tertiaricarbonis_B. The sequence continues at coordinate 16,429 of NZ_CP097638.1, read as the reverse complement.
CAAGAGGACACCGGATCCCGGACCAGGAAGCCCCATCCGATGCACTCGATCCTCACGCCCTCGCCCCTCAAGTCGACCGGCTTTCCGACATCGTACGTGGTGGTGACGCCCAAGCCAGCAGTTCCACGCAACCGAGTGCGCGACCGGCACCAAACGCATGACCATAGCTTTGACGCCGCCCACCGGGTCACATCGCGGGTTGACCCCGCCATGGGCCGCTTGGAGGTCTTTACCCGCTCACGCAAGAGAAGTTGTAACTCACAGGTTGAACCATCCTCCTGGGCAGCGCTGACAGCGACGATGGGTTACTCAGGGCGCGTGCGACAAGAGAAGTTGTAACGCAGGGTGCGATTCAACTATTCTTGCGGAGCCGCCGACGGCGGCTTGAGCGGGAGGCACACATGCCCAGACACGCTCGCATTGGTACGGCGGCCTGGCCCGGCCAAGCCGCCGTGCCCGATCAGGTTCGGCCGGATCTCTGGACTCAGGTCGATGCAGACGCCTTGCCGGAAGGCCGGCGAGAGTTGTTCTTGCGTCGCAAGACGGGCATCCAGCTCTACTTCGACGGCGCGACCGAGGCCGCCATTCGGGAGGCTTGCGGCTTTGGCCGCGCACACATCTATCGCCTCATCACGGAGCGCTGCCTGGCGCAGAACCCGGACGGCAATTTGAACGGCTGGCGCGGTGCGCTCCCGCATCGCCGGGTGAAGGAATGGTCTCGAACGACACCGCTCGAGGTCAGCGATGCGGGGGCCGGGGCCGCTGGGGCTCTCCAGTGGCTGTTCGAGTCGCCAGGCGGCTCCGACTTCGAGGCCAAGTTCCGCAAACAAATCGTCGGCAAGGTGCCGAAGCTCGCCGCGGCGAAGCGCCCCAAGCAGGAGCTCTTCACCTGGTTCATCAAGGAGTTGCGCGCAGCCGGCCTCGAGGCGCGAGGCGAGTGGCCCTTCAACGTCGAGAGGTTGGGCTACGTCAGCATCTGCAAGTTCATCGACAAGGTGATGGACGAGAACCCACGGCGCCAGCGGCAACTGCTCGGCGGCCGGGAGGCCGAACGCAAGGCGCGCGCCGGCGACGGTGCCGACCGGCCGCGCCTGCGTGTATTCCAACGGGTCGAGTGCGACGCCCACAAGCTCGACTCGCGCATGGTCGTCGCCATCCCGTCGCCGTACGGCGGCTACGAGACCCGCAAGATTCGTCGTCTGTGGGTCGTCGCCATCATCGAGGTCGAGTCTCGTGCCGTGCTCGGCTACCACCTGAGTCTGCACCCGGAGTGCAACGCCGAGGACGTGCTTCGCACCGTGAAGCGAGCCTTGACGCGCTGGGCGCCACGCGAGCTGCTGTGGAGCGGCAATGCCTACGTCGAGGGCGCGGGCCTACCGTCGGCGCACCACGAGCGCTACCTGGGCGCCTGCTGGGACGAGTTCAGCGTCGATGGCGCAATGGCCAACATCTGCGCCCGGGTTGAGCGGCAGCTTCGGGAGGTGGTCGGCTCGATGATCCTCAAACCGCAGGATCCCACCAGCTACACCAGCCGGCGCAGCAAGGACGACCGCCCGTTCATCGAGTCCTTCTTCGGCCAGCTCGCCAGGGGAGGCTTTCATCGGCTGTCGACCACAACCGGCAGCAAGCCGGCCGACAAGCGCGGCGCGAAACCTGAGGAGACGGCGGCGGAGACTCAGTTCCAGCTCGAGTATGCCGAGGAATTGCTGGACACACTGATCGCCAACTACAACGCCAGGCCGCACTCCGGCCTGGGCTGGCGCAGCCCGCTGGCCCAGCTCGACTTCCTGACCGGCCGTGAACCAGAACGCATCCGCCAGGCCGATGCCGGTGAGGTCCAGCGCATGGTCAGCATCCGCAAGCTGTGCACGCTGAAGGGAGGCGTCAGCACAGGCCGCCGGCCGTACGTCCAGTTCGCAAACGCCCGCTACTCGGCAGAGTGGCTCACCCTGCGCACGGATCTCCTCGGCAAGCTGCTGTGGCTGCAACTGGAGGACGAGGACGACGCCCGCTTTGCAAGCGTGTCGAACGAGCGCGGCGAGTTCCTGGGCGTTGTCCGAGCCGCGCCGCCCTGGAACCGGTCGCCGCACACGCTGTACATGCGCCAAGCCATCCGCGCGCTCGAGAAGCGGCGCATGCTGCACCTCACCGGGCAGTGCGACGCCGTGGAAGAGCTCATCCGCTATGCCGAGGGCTCGAAGGACAAGAAGTTGCCGCCCCACCCTGCCTACCTGGAAGCCAGACGGGTGCTGCAGCAGCATGCCCAGGCGCTGGCAGGCCAACCTGTGCCTGCGCCGCCGGCGCCGCACGGCGAAGGATCGGACTATCCACCCGGCGTGACGACGGAGCCTCGACGTCCGCTGCCGCCCATGCAAATGGCCAAGACCTGGTGACCCAGTGATGGAGGCCGTTTCGTCCAGCCCGCTGGTCGCGGAGCACCTGCCCAGGGACCACCCGGTGGTCACGCGCGACTACTCGCTCTTCACCCCGGCCATCTCCGACATGGTGGACACAGTGGGGCGCTGGATCGACGACCAGGTCGACGGCGCGACCATCTTCGGTCCCTCGCGCTTCGGCAAGTCCAGCGCCGTGGACCACTGGCTGCAGTCGCTGTTGTCGCAACGCTGCGGCGGCCACGTCCCCATGGTCGTCTGGAGCCACACCGATTCTGGCGGCGCCGCCTCGGTCGGGCGCTTCCACTCCCACCTGCTGCACGCCAGCCGGCACCCCCTGGCCAAGGCAGCGCGCAACCCTCTCGACCGCCAGCACATGTTGATCGAACGCTGGGCAGAGCTTGCGTCGCAGGGCGGCGGTCGATTCCTGGTCCTCGTCATCGACGAGGCGCAGGGCATGACGCAGCGGGAATGGCTGTGGCTGGTCGAGCTGCACAGCCTGCTCGAGAAGGAGCGCATCCGCCTGTGCGTCTTCTCGGTCGCCTCACTTCAGGTTTTCGACGAACCGGTGAGCATGGCGATGTCCGGCGGCGCCCACGTCGCCGCCCGGTTCATGCTGGCCTCGGCGCCGTTCCACGGCATCCGGGATATCGACGAGCTGCGCTTTGTGCTGTCGGGCTACGACGTGGGCACCGAGTGGCCAAGGAACTCCGGCATCTCGTTCACGGCGGGCCTGGCGCCCGAAGCCTGGGCCGGTGGGTTCAGGATGGCCCACCATGCCGAAGGTCTGATGCAGGCGATGGTGCTCGAACTGCCGGCCAGGTACGAGGGCCCCATCGAGTTCCCGATGAAGACGGTGGCACAGGCCGCCCGGCACGCGCTGCTGCGCGTCGCCGGCGGTGCCGATCCACGGGACGTCATGACCAACGAATCATGGCGGCACATCGTCGCCGGCTGCGGCCATCAGGCACTGATGGCCATCGTGACGGCGTTGTCGCCACGCTTGAAGCGCAGTGGGTCGCGTGCATGACGACCGCCCCAGCCTGCCGGCTGACCTGGCACCGGGGCAGCGTCCTGCCCTACTCTTCCCTGTGGCACACCGTTCAGCGGGCCATGTGGCTGAACTCGCTGCGGCCCAGCGAGCTGTCGTTCTGCACCAGCGCGCTTGATCAAGGCGGCTTCCCGCGTCGGGTCAACCTGCTCTTCAACGAGACCAGTGGCGGCCGGCGCAGCGCCATCGACGCGCTGTCGATGCAGTCCTTGGCCCAGGCGTTGGGCGAGCCCGAGACCGCGTTCACCTGGGCACACCTGGGCCGCGTGCCGAGGTCGGTTCGCTCGCTGATCTCCCCGAGTGTTCGCGTTTGCAGGGCGTGCCTGGCTGCGGGCTACCACAGCGCGCTGCACTCGTTGTGGCTGTTGCAGACCTGCCCGATTCACGGCTGCGAGCTCGAAGACCGGTGCAACTGCGGAGAGCGCTTCAACGGCGAACTCGTCGCCCTGAACGGGATGAACCCCGGCTTCTGCCGATGCGGCCGGATGGCGTTCGTCACTCGACAGACATGCCGGCGTCCGGCGATGCGACACGAAGAGACCGCACCGATGTCGGTGATCGCGGCATGGCTGGAACGCCTGGCTGGTGTTGTTCGCCCGCTGCCGAACGACAGGCAGGCCAAACGTGCACACGACCTTGCGTTCATGGATTCGCTCGACGCTTGGTTTGCAGAGTTGGGCCTGGGCATGCCCGGCCCGCGGCAGGGTTCTGACACAACGCCGCTGTCCGCGAGCATCAGCACGGCACCGCTGTCCGCCATCGAGCGTGGCTGCGCTGCTCGTCCTGCTGTCGACACCCTACAGCGCGTGCAGACGGGCCGGCGCAAGCACAGTTCCTACTGGTCGGCGAACGACGCGACGACGATCTACCGAGCGCTGGCGCGACACATCAGGCGGCATGTGGCCCGGGGATGCGACGGCCTCGCGATCGACTTCATGTTGAACCCCGATCCGCTGCAGATGGGCGCCAAGATGCGCGAGCAGCCTCGCGCGATGGTGGCATTCGCCGATCTGCTGTTTACGGAGTGCATGGAAAGCTATGCCGGCCAGCGTCGATGGCCCTATCGCGACCCTCGAGCCGGCGCGAACAGCTGGGTCCAGGACGGCCTGTTGCCATTGCGCATCGACGTGGGTCGCGCCTGGCCTCCTGCTTCGCGCGAAGCCCTGTCGGCCTGGGTGGACAGGCAAGCGGCCTCGGCTGCCATCACGCACGCTTGGCGCCGAGCGCAAGGCATCGCCATTCAAGCAGCCGCCACGGGTATCGCTGACTGGAGCGCGGCCAACGAGCGGTACGTCCCGGCCGGAGCACCCTGCTCATCGTTTGTGCGCTGGCCCAAGCCAAGCCGGACGGCGTTCTGGTTCGACGCCCCTCCGCCATTCCAGGTGACATGGGCTGCAGCGATCAGCGGCGAGTACCTTCGGTTCGTCGCCTCACCGTCCACGCCGAGGATCGACTGGACGATGCCGCGTTCGAGCAAAGCCCAGCGACAGACCACCTGGTCCACGGCGCTGCAGGCAAGGACGTCGGCGCTGCGCGGAGCCTGTACCGGCCCGTGTCTCACTTGGTCGGCGCACGCCGGCTGGGAGGTTTGCCCGTCGGCCAGCCCGATCGAGCCGGCCAAACGCCACCGGCTGCTGGGCGTCGCCTGCGCACTGAAGTTCTGGGTGTTCCCTTGGGGAGGTGGCTTCGCGGCCAGGGTCTGCAGGGCCAGGATTCAGGCGTTCGGCGGCACTGCGCGTGAGGCCATCGACACATTGAGGTTGGCCGTTCGGCAGTACAGCCGGAAGTACCCGTCACCGAGCCCGTCACCGACCTCACCGACGAGCACCCCGGTGCCTCTGCGCCCTGAAATTCACGCTGACTACGAATTGCTGGTGGCTCGCGAGTTGCGCGAGCACGGCTTTTGGCGACGGGCCTGGATGTTCGGCAGCCTCGCCCGGGAACACCTGGCGGACGGCCAACGCCATTCACGCAGCTGAACCTAAGGCCGGTCTCGGCCAAGTCAGCGGGCCGGCCAGGAGCCAGCCGCACGGCGCCATCGACATTGCTGCGCCGGGCGACTCGGCGTACTGTGGCCAGTTGCTCGTCCCCTCACCGCATAGAACACAACTTCTCTTGCGGCTTGAGCACAACTTCTGTTGCACGAGCGAAGGGCCGGGGGAACTCATGATTTGCGTGCATCAAATGACGTCCTGATAAGAACACTTCTCAGGACATCGCGAAAATTCCTCTATAGTGGGGGTACCACTCTTGGGGGACCCCCTTTTTATGCCTACGGAGGTGGTGGCTACAGAGGTAGCGCCCTCCCCTGCCCAGGTCACGGCCGACGCCGGCGTGCCGGCGCGGCGCCGTGGCCGTCCGCGGGGTGCGAAGACTCGTCTGCTGCGTGAAGGCAGTGGCGAGCTCGGCCGCCACCACTTCGCGTTCCTGCGAGCCCTGCTCGACGGGGTTGACCTCGAGCGTGCGTGGAAGCTCTACCTGTCATTCACCGGCGGGCCCAGCGATCGGCGCCACTTCACCGGCCGGCTGCGCCTGGTTGTCGAGGCCATCGAGCGCGCGGGCTCAACGCGCGGATGCGTGACCGAGCTCGCTGTGGTGCTGCCGGCCTTGCGCGCGCTCCCCGACTTCGCGGTTGCACGGACTGGGCGGGGGGCAGGAAAAGCCGGACACATCGACCCCGTAGAGACCAAGCATGGCCTGGCGCCCAGCACCCCACCCTCCCCTTCGCTCGAGGAGTGGCGCTCCCAGTACTGTGGTTCGACCGGAATCGATGAGGACTTCTACACGGAAGCGGAGTGGCTCGAGCTGTACGTCGAGGAGTTCGGAGCGGAGGCCGCAAGGGGCCAGTCCAGGGCAGGAAAAGCCGGACACTTTGCCGCCCCGCCCTCCCCTGCCCTGTCAGCCACGACCCACGCCAGGCTCGTCGAAGGATTGCCCGTCGTCGCGACATCGCGTCTGTCCGCGGCACAGCGAAAGGCCGTCGTCGAGGCCCTTGCGACGCTGGAGCGCGTGCTGTCGCGTGAGGCCAGCCTTGAGGATGAGGCCGGCTTCTGGCTGGGCTCCGGGATCCCGCGCGACCTGGCCAAGGTCGGCGTCAAGTCGCTCGGCGACTTGGTCAACTACATCAACATCTACGGCTTCCGGTGGCACCGGCGGGTGCCCCGGATGGGTGTCGTGCGGGCCCGGCGGCTGCTCGACTGGTTGACCCCCATCGCCGAAGCTGGCGGACGACCGTTTAAGGAATCCGCCCGGCGCCCCGAGACTGACCTGGCTCTGCTGCGCCGGCGGGAACTGGCAGTTCGGGGCGTGGCCGGTGCGGAGCCGTTCGCCCTGGTCCCAATCGTCGACGGCGCCCTCCCCGATGCCTTGTCGGGCCGTCAAGGCGCCTTCCGATCGCATGAGGCCAACGTCTGGGGCGCGGAGACCGATGTTCAGGCGATCAGCCAGTGGTTGAGCCGCTACCAGGGGCAGACCCGGCGGGACTACACGCGCATCGCGGAGCGCTTCTACCTCTGGTGCATTCACGTCCGGCGCAAGGCCCTTTCCTCGCTGCAGGAGCCCGATTTGCAGGCCTACCAGGCCTTCCTGGCGGCTCCGCCGGCCGATTGGGTGCAGGAGCGCAAGGTGAGGCGCGAGGACGCCTCCTGGAGGCCTTTCCGGGGCCCTCTGGGACGGAACAGCCAGCGACACGAGTTCACCGTGCTGGGCAGCATGTTCTCCGCCATGCACGAAAAGGGGTACCTGCGGGCCAATGCCATGGCGAACCTCGGCCGGACGCTGGGTCTGCTGAAGCCGAGTATCGACGTTCGCCGCTCCCTCAGCGAGCACCAGTGGGCCTTCGCCATGGAGGTGCTACATGAAAAGCCGGACACTCCGGAACGACGGCGCCTGCAGTTGCTGCTGGAACTCGGCAGCACCACCGGCCTTCGCTTGTCAGAACTGGCCACGACCCGGCTGAAGGGCTTCCGGCGGGAGCTGGTGGATGGCCAAGAGGCCTGGTTGCTGGACGTCATCGGCAAGGGCGGGAAGCCCCGGACGGTGATGGTCTTCGACGAGATCAAGACCCTGCTCGAGCAGCACCACCAGGACATGGACGCCGCGGGCCTGGGCTTCGATGCACGTGTGGAGAGAGTCCAGGCGCCCAACAGCCTTCCCGTCACCGCAGCCGGCGAGCGCATGGCGGGAGCCGATCACGGTCTCGGCGACAGCATCGTTGAGGGCCCGGGGCAGGCATTGCAGGACGCGCTTCGGACAGAGCATCGGGAGGCCTGGCGTCCCCTGGTCGGGATCCTCAAGCGCCCTCCTCCTCGCCGCAATCTGGACCGCCTCGGCGTGCCGTTCCTGGACCGTGAGCAGCCCTCACAAGCTGACCGCTACGGCGCGCTGGAGCGCTCGGCGATCTACAAGGCGCTGCGCCGGTTCTTCCGCGAGGCGGCCGTCGCCGCCGCCGCGCGCGATGGTGCCCCCGGTTCGGCGGACTTCCTGAATGCATCGACCCACTGGTTGCGTCACACCTTTGCGAATTCCGCCGTGAAGCAGATGCAGCCCCAAGTGCTGCAGAGCCTGCTTGGGCACTCCGACCTTCGGGTGACCTCGGTCTACGTGAAGGCGGACGCTGTGGACCTCGTTCGGGGCATGCGGGCGATGCAGCGGGCGGCAGAAGGAACCCAGCCGAAGTAGCCCTTGACAACGCACTTGGCTGGGGAAAATGACCAGTCATGCTGCTTGCCCACCGCATCCGGCTCGACCCGAACAACGTCCAGGCCAGCTATCTCACGCGGGCCGCGGGCACGGCGCGCTTCGCATTCAATTGGGGGCTGGCCGAGTGGGAACGGCAGTACCAGGCTTGGAAAGTGAACAGCAGCCTAGCGTTGCCCACTGAGGCTGCATTGCGCCGCCAGCTGAACGCTATCAAGCGCGAGCAGTTCCCCTGGATGCTGGAAGTCACCAAGAACGCGCCACAGATGGCGATCATCCAGTTGGGCGAGGCCTTCAAGAACTTCTTCGCAGGCCGGGCTCGCTATCCGCGCTTCCGCAAAAAGGGCGTGCACGACCGATTCACGCTCACCAACGACAAGTTCGCCGTCGATGGCCGTCGCATCCGCATTCCGAAGCTGGGCTGGATGCGGATGAAAGAGGCGTTGCGCTTCACCGGGCGGATCATTTCGGCGACGATCTCCCGTGTGGCCGACCGCTGGTTTGTCAGCATCACCGTTGACACAGACGATCTTTCGCACCTTCCCGCAGCCGAGAACCAAGGCGCAGTGGGGGTCGATCTTGGCGTGTTGGCGCTTGCCACGCTTTCAACCGGAGAGGTGATTGCCGGCCCGAAGCCACACAAGGCCCTCCTAGGCCGCCTGAGGCGGCTCTCCAAGGGCCTGTCGCGAAAGGTGAAGGGCTCAGCAAACCGGAAGAAGGCAAGGGCCAAACTGGCACGGTTGCATAGCCGGATCGCGACCATCCGCTCCGCCGCCCTGCACAGGCTCACGACAGACCTGACGAGGCGGTTTCACACCATCGGAATCGAGAATCTGAACGTGCGCGGCATGCTGGCCAACCGTTCTTTGGCGAGTTCCATTGCCGACATGGGCTTCTTCGAGTTTCGGCGGCAGTTGGAATACAAGGCCGCCATGCGAGGCGGACAGGTGGTGTTGGCCGGCCGCTTCTTCCCCAGCAGCAAGACGTGCTCGGACTGCGGCGGCAAGGTCGACCAGTTGCCGCTGGCCTTGCGCAGCTGGACGTGCTCGTACTGCGGCAGAACGCACGACCGTGACGTGAATGCCGCGGTGAACCTAAGGAATCTGGCGGTGAGTTCCACCGCGCCAGCCTGTGGAGAGGAAGGCTCTGGCTGGGGTCGCAAGACCCCAGCGAAACCGGCCTCGGGGAAGCAGGAAGCAACCAGCGAGTCAGGCGCAAATCGCCCGGTTAGCGCAAGCGTTGCAGAGCGGTGTGGTACGGAACCACGCACCCAAATCGACAGGCGTCAGCAGGGGTGAATCGGATACGTGTGGTACGGTACCACGGACGCCTTTCCGCGGGACTGAGAGACGCGCGAGAGGGTACGGAAGGCGAACAAACCATGGTTCCCAGGCCCTCCGTGGTACCGTACCACGGAGCCTGATCAGGGTGCCTCCGGGAGCTCCGAGAGCAGTTTCCGCAGTGCTTCCTCGAACGCAGGCCAACGCTGCTGAGAGAGGACCCCACGGGGCAGCTCCACGGTCACCGCCCCACCCTTCCCTGCACGGATGACACCCTTCTTGCCGTCCGACAGCGCGAAGGTCTGTGAGACCTCCTTTGCCTTGGCTTTGCCCTTCGGCTGAACCCGCTCCGTCAACGCGCGGAACACCTCCGCGGCAGCCGGCTTCGGCGACCGGCCGGCGAGCAAACGGGCAGCCGACAGCACTGCGTCCGGATCCTGCTGGTAGGCCTTGTCCAGCGCGACGGCCCAACGGAATTGAATGTCGACCGGGCTGCGGAACGCGCCGACGATCTCCTGCGGCAACTCGGCCACACGAAGCGCCTTGGCCACGTTGCTGTGGTCGAGGCCGATCTGTTCGGCTAGCCGACGGGCACTGGGAAACAAGCCCTCGTTCAACGCCTTGTGGTAGCTGACGCCCTGCTCCCAGGCCGACAGGTTCGACCGCCCGCGGTTCTCCCGCTGCATCTGGATGTAGAGCGCCTGGTCGTCGACGTTCTCGTCGACGACTGCGCGCACAGGCAAACCCAGTTCGAGGCATGCACGCGTCCGACGCGAACCGTAGACCAGTTCGAACCGAGGCCCGTCCGCCTGCTCCGCTGCGGCACCCCGAGCGGGTCGCACCTTGATCGGCTGCACGTTGCCGCCGGCACTCTCAATCTCTTGCTTCAGTTCGATGAAGGCCTGACTCGAAAACGAATCCGCGTGGCGGTCGGCCCAGCGCGTCAGCGTGATCTGGCGAGGATCGATGAGTTGCTCGCCGACCTGCAACTTGAGCTTCTCGATCTCGGCATTGAGCTTCGAGACCGCTTCCGTGTCGGCGGCTGCGCCAGACAGCATACGGGACAGCATCCCCACCCCGGTGCGAGGCACGGCTGGCTTGGCATCGGCCTGCGGCTCCGCAGCTACAGCGGGCGCTTCGACATGGTCCGGAATCTTGAAGGCGATTCCCTGCCCCTTCTTTTGCGTGGCCACCTCAACCTCCCACCTGGCGCTGCCAGAACGTTTCCATCTGCTGCTCGATCAGGTCCACAAACCGATCGTAGGCCTCGAAGGCGCTCTTGAAGGTGCGCGTCGAAGCGTTGTCGCGCGTCGCGTCGTAGACGGTCCCGAACTCCTTGCTCGCGGTCCGGACGGCCTCGACGTCAGGAATCTCGACCGGCAGCACGCGCTCGGCGTAGGCGGCCTGGATCCACTCGCGGATGATCGCCGTCGATTGCCCGGTGTTGTCCTTGGGCGCGGCGTACTTCACCTTGGACAGCAGGATGTTGATGAACGCGAAGTCCTTGCCGGCGCCCCGTCCGGCGAAGTCGTCGGCCAGATCCTTGAACAGATCCCAGAACTGCGCACTCGACGCGAAGTCCAGGTTGCTCGGTGGCAGCGGCATGATGATGCCGTCGCTGGCCATGAGGGCGTTGACCGTCAGGAACGACAGCGACGGCGGCGTGTCGCAGATGATCACGTCGTACTTCGACCGGATGGGGTCGAGCCCGTAGTCGAGCGTGCGCCAGAACTGGAAAGCGGCTTCCTTCAACTGTCGCGTCGGAAGGATGAACTCGGCCGAGAAGAGGGGAGAGCAGGACGGCACCAGATCCACGCCGTCCCAGTAGGTCGGGCGGATCGCATAGCTCACGTCCGACACGTCGCCACTGAACAGCGGCAGCAGCGTCTGGGTAACGTCGACCTCGGCGTCCGGCAGGAAGCCGAACAGGGTCGTCATGCTGCCCTGCGGGTCGACGTCCACCACCAACACCTTGTGGCCACGCATGCTCAGCCCCTGAGCGAGGGTGGTTGCTGTGGTCGTCTTCGAACTTCCGCCCTTGAAGTGCGCCGTCGAGATCGTGATGGCCTCGCCGCCTTCGGGCCGCAAATGGTCAGCCCGGTAGTGCCGGGCCCACTGCCGCATCTCCGAGAGCGTGAACTCGCGACGCGCGCCCGTCGACGTCAGCCGCCCGGTCGGCAGGTCGCCAGGATTGCGCACGCGATAGTCGTACTGGGAACGCTCGATCTTCAAGCGCTCGATCAGTTGGGTCGCTGAGAACGTCGGCGGCAGCTTGCGGGCATCCGGCGCTAGCATCACACCGCGAGCCTGCGCCACGATGGACGTTGCCCGCTCGGCCTGCTCGGTGATGGCCTTCAGCGAGATTGGGTGGGTCGCCAGGGGCCCCTGTGTGGTCGGATCCATGCGTTCCTTGCAGTGCGCTATGACAATGAACGCAATTCTACGTGAGACAGTGCTTTTTCAAGACATCGTTGGATTTCACGTCTATCGCAGACAAGCTAGTGCTCGGACTGCGAAGACCCTGGATTTCAGGACGTTTTGAAGACTTCCTTCAAGGTCAGTCGCCGATCAGTTTTAGAAGTTCAATAGTTCAAGACTTTCTCTGCCAGAAAGTCATTTGAAATCAACAAGTTAGCCGGCTCTCTGTCCGGACTCCCGGCGCCAATCGTCCGGACAAGGCTGCGGTAGCGTCCGCGAACTTGGTTGAAGGCGTCCGGGAAGTCCTGGGGATAACTTTCAGGCCTGTGGATAACTTGGCGTCCGGGTTTTCAGGCCCTGTTTCGACCCCAGCCAACGTTCTCGAGAGGTCAGCCGCCGCGCCCAAGAGCCGCCCGAAGTGTCCGGGTTTTCCGGCCCGTAGTCGCTCGGAAGCTGCTCAGTTCTGATCGCTCATCGAGTTGCAGGTGTCGCGTCCGAAAGACGCTGGTCAACCCGGACACTTGCCCGAGGTTGGCGCCCTAGAATGGACGCATGGGCAGTGTGGCAATCGTGAGGCAGATGGATGTGGTGCAGGGCATGCTGCACAAGTCCGTCATCGCCCTGGCGATCGTGCCGACCAACCGATCGCTGACAGTCACTGGACGCAAAGCGTACTCGGTCATGCTGCATCTTGCCCAGATGCAGGCAGCGGCCGGAACAGAGGGTGCAGACGGCGGCTTCGCTGCGCCGTTGAATTCCATCCTTCGCGGCTTCGGTGCGACCAACAGCATCTCCAGCGATGCAAAGAAGTACATCGACCAGATGGTGTCGACCAAGGTCGAGTGGAGGCCGCTGTCGAAGTCCGAGCAGCAATTGCCGCTGACCTTCGGGATCGACGGAAAGGAAGAGGGCGGCTCGCCGGCGCAGATCACCGACGAGCTTCGCATCTTCAACCTGCTCGCCGAGGTCCGCGTCTACAAGCGCGCGGGCGAGAACTGGGTAACCTGGTACTACCCGCCGTCCATCCGGGAAGAACTGGTGAGCCCCTCGCGCTGGGCCCAGGTCGACTTTGCGGTGCTGCGCCAGTTGACCACCTACTGCGCGGTGGCGCTCTACGAGATCTGCGCGCGCTACCGCGACAGCCCCGCGGGCGTCACCAGTCGGCAGCATTGGTCCTGGTGGGCCGAGTCATTGCGAAGTTCGCCGACCTCCAAGGTCCGCGCGTGGCGCAAATTCAAGAACGAGTTCGTCGCGCCCGCCATCAAGGAGATCAACGACCTAGGCGACATCGAGATCGAGTTGATCGAGTTCAGGCGCGGCCGCGAAGTCGAGTTCGTTCAGTTCGCGGTCAAGAAGAGTGCGCGGCGCCCCGAGCGGATCGCGCCGGTGCCACCCGATGTCACGAACATCCTGCGGGGTGGCAAGCTGAGCATCCGCGACACGGTCATCGAGGAACTCGAGCGCGGCTATGGCGTCGCCGCCGTGACCGAAGGACTCGAACGCTACGAGCGCTTCCTGAGTGGAGCGGACCGCCCGCGCATCGGCAATGCCGGAGCCTACCTGCGCACGATCATCGCGAACAAGGCGCGCGAGGATGGGTCGACAGGGCAGGGCGCAGAACCGGAGAAGTCGGCCCATGTTGTCGTTGAGAGCAAGGCGGCGCCAGCGGTGCCCGCTTCGCGCCGTGATGCGGAGGACGCCGAGCGCCACCGGCGCTTCAGCCTGATCCGCGACCAGTTCGCCAAGCTGGATGCGGAGGAGCAGATGGAGTGGGTGCGGCGGGTACGCGACGAGGCGGACGCGACCACGGCACCCAGCCCCAGCATCATGAAGCGTCTCGCACGCGGCGAGTGGCAGTCGCCACTGGTTCAGGTGATGGTGATCCAGCACTACGCGAAGAGCGAGCTGGGCGATGACTGGGCGACGTTGCCGTTGGCCGAGTTCGAGAGCCTCATGGCGATCGACGTCGGCAGCGAACGCGACGCGGGCTGAAACTCACCGCAACCGGACGGGCAAAAAAAGTGCCCCACTGCATGTGCAGTGGGGCAGGGCGCTCAGCGACTAAGCTGCAATTTGCTCCGGGACATCCTCGACAGCGTTGCTGCCGACTTCGTCCTTGCCAAGGTCCAACTCGGCTTCGAGCTCACGCTGCCTCGCGATCAGCGCGGCCAAGCGGTCCTCGTGCTCGAACGGCCGCTGCAGTTCAGCCGCAAGGCCTTCGAGCTTCGATCGCATCCTCGCGAGCCGCTGGGCGCAGTCATCGCGGTGCGGCGCGATCTCGCGGATCGTCTCGACCAAGGAGGCATGGAGTGCCGGTCCGGTCTGGCATGGCCTGCATTCGTGTGAGCTCGCGCCCCGCACGAACAGATGCACCTCGTCCTCTGCGCGTCCGATGAACACGCACAGTTCGAAAGCCCCGACGGTGCCGATGACCTCGTCCCGCGCGGACCGCGAGATCGATGCCCTCGCGCTTCGTACCGTGGCCCGAAGCACTTCGCCGATCTCTTCACGACCGCGGTAGGTGCGTCCGTGGACGTTGACCACCAGGTCCGATCCGAGAACCGCATGCGCCCGTTCGGCATCAGCCTGAAGGGCTGCGAGCAGCCGCTCGTTGCTCTCGATGCGCATCGGCAGGCCGGCCACTTCGGATTCGTTCGCGTAGCGCTGGTTGCGCCACACGGACAGCAGCGAGGCGTACTTTGCGATCTCCGCGTCGACACCGGCCTTCTCGATGATCTTCGGATTGCCCGACGCCAGTGCCTTCACCTCCGCGTAGGTCAGTGTTGCGAGCTCGACGTCCTCGACGGACCGGATGCCCTTGTCCCCGCTCATCACCTGCGCGATGAATTTGGCCTTGGTGAGCACCGTCTGCCAGCTGTACGCGTCGAAGCTGCCTTCGGTGACGTAGCGGATGATCTCCACCTCGGCACATTCGTTGCCCTGGCGAAGGATCCGGCCCTCGCGCTGCTCCACGTCACACGGGCGCCATGGGCAGTCGAGTTCGTGCAGGGCCACGAGGCGCCGCTGCACGTTCGTGCCGACGCCCATCTTCGGGGTCGAACCGAGCAGGACACGAACCTTGCCCTCGCGCACCTGGCGGAACAGGCGTGCCTTCTGCGAGTCGGTCTCGGCATCGTGGATGAAAGCGATCTGCTCGGCCGGCAGGCCCAGCTCGATCAACTCTTCGCGCAGCGCCTGGTAGACGCTGAACGCCATGCCACTCTTGGGAGTGGACAGGTCGCAGAAGACCAGTTGTGCCCTCTTGAGGCTCGCAGTCTCCTGCCAGATGTTGTGCACCTCTCGGGCGCACTGCGCCACCTTCCCGCCGGGGTCGGCTGGTTGGCGGCCGTTGATCAGTCGCATGTCCAGCGCGGCCAGGCGGCCTTCGCTGGCGATCATGAGCATGTTGTCCTCGCGCGGGTCCACGTGCGCCGTCTTCAGGCGTTCGGCCCGCTTCACGAGCGATCGCACGAAGGCGCGTAGTTGCTCGCTTGGCTTGCACGTCACCGTTCTGGGCTTGTCGCCCTTCAGGATCGGCACAGGAAGCTTCAGCATCTCGCGGGTGCGGATGTCCGACACGTCGCAGAACACCGTCATCAGGTCCGGCACGTTGATGAAGCGCGCGAACCGGGTGTTGAGGCGATAGCCGCTGCCATCAGGCGCAATCTCCAGCGCCGTGACCGTCTCCCCGAAGGTGGCGGCCCAGGCGTCGAACTGCTCAAGCCCCAGCGAGCGCAGCGTGTTGGGCTGCAGGAAGCGCTGGAACGTGTGAACCTCTGCCATGCTGTTGGCCACCGGGGTCGCCGTGGCCAACACCACGCCACGGTGCTCGCCTCGGTAGAGGCTCATCGTGTGGCGCGACTTCAGGTACAGGTCGAACGCGCGCTGCGAGTTGCTCAGCGGCAGGCCTGCGATGCGTGCCATCTTGGTGTGGCGGAACAGATTCTTGGCCGAGTGGGCCTCGTCGTACGCAAGCCAGTCGACCCCCAGTGCTTCCCAGCAGAGAAAGTCGTCCTTGCGATCCTGGTTCTCCAGGCGTTCGAGCCGGATCTTCCAGGTCTTCTTCATGCGCTCGAGCTGCTTGACGATCCGGTTGGACCGGCTGTCCGCGCTGCACATGCGCACCGCCATTTCGATTTCGCGGATGGTGTCCTTGATGAAGTCGGCGGTGAAGCCGGCGGACATGGGCAGCAGCTCGAAGGTGGAGTGCGTCATCACGATCGCATCCCAGTCGCCGGTGGCCACCCGCGCCACGAACTCCCGCCGGCGGTCGCCGGCCAGGTCCTCCTTTGTCGCCATGAGCACGGCGGCGGAGGGATAGAGGCGCACCAGCTCGGCGGCGTACTGCTCGAGGCAGTGGTTCGGCACGATGTGGGCCGGCTTGTTGGCCAGGCCCAGGCGGCGCAGTTCCATGCTCGCGGCCACCATGATGGCCGTCTTGCCCGCGCCCACTGCGTGAAACAGCCCGGTGTTGCCGGACTGCACGACGCGCCAGATCGCGTTGCGTTGGCTCGCGTGGAGCTCGAAGCATTGCGAAAAGCCCGGCAGCTTCAGATGCGAGCCGTCGAACTCTCTCTGGCGGATGCAGT
>NZ_CP097637.1 GCF_023573145.1 Aquincola tertiaricarbonis | reverse complement strand
CTCTGAACCGCCCCGGGATTCGAGGAGGCTCAACACTCTGAGAGGATTGAGCCATGAGCAAGTCGAACAAGTTCTCGCCCGAGGTGCGTGAGCGCGCGGTGAGGATGGTGCAGGAGCACCGAGGGGAGTACCCGTCGCTGTGGGCGGCCATCGAGTCCATCGCGCCCAAGATTGGCTGCGTGCCGCAGACGCTGAACGAATGGGTCAAGCGCGCCGAGGTCGATGCCGGCGTGCGAGAAGGCGTGACGACCAGCGAGGCCGAGCGCGTGAAGGAGCTCGAGCGCGAGGTGCGTGAACTGCGCAAGGCCAACGAGATCCTGAAGCTGGCCAGCGCGTTTTTCGCCCAGGCGGAGCTCGACCGCCGCCTCAAGTCCTGAAGGCCTTCGTCGACCGGCATCGCCAGGAGTTCGGGGTCGAGTCGATCTGCCGCGTCTTGCAGATCGCCCCGTCGGCCTATTGGCGCCATGCATCCCGTCAGCGCAACCCGGCGCTGCGCTCGCGTCGCGCACAGCGGGATGCGTGCCTGGTGCTTGAGGTCCAGCGCGTGTGGCAGGCCAACATGCAGGTCTACGGCGCTGACAAGGTCTGGCGCCAGCTCAAACGCGAGGGCGTGGCGGTGGCCCGTTGCACCGTCGAACGGTTGATGCGTCAGCAAGGCCTGCAGGGCGTGCGCCGAGGCAAGGCCGTGCGCACCACCGTTCCGGACCTCAAGGCACCGTGCCCGCTGGACCGGGTCAACCGGCAGTTCCGTGCCGAGCGGCCCAACCAGCTGTGGGTCTCGGACTTCACCTACGTGTCGACCTGGCAGGGCTGGGTCTATGTGGCGTTCGTGGTGGACGTGTTCAGCCGGCGCATCGTGGGCTGGCGCCAGAGCAGCTCGATGCACACCGAGTTCGTGCTCGACGCGCTGGAGCAGGCGCTGTACGACCGCAAGCCGACCGAAGGTGATGGCCTCGTGCACCACTCGGACCGCGGGTCGCAGTACCTGTCCATCCGCTACAGCGAGCGCTTGGCCGAGGCCGGCATTGAGCCCTCAGTGGGGTCCAAGGGCGACAGCTACGACAACGCCCTGGCCGAGACCATCAACGGGCTCTACAAGGCCGAGGTCATCCACCGGAGGGGGCCCTGGAAGACCAAGCAAGCGGTGGAACTGGCGACGCTGGAATGGGTGGCTTGGTTCAACCACCATCGACTGATGGAGCCCATGGGCTACATCCCGCCGGCCGAGTTCGAGGCCAACTACCATCGACAACGCGCTGGTCAGGCCGCGACCGTCTGACTTAAACCAACGGGCCTCCGCGATACCCGGGGCGGTTCACTCCGCGGTTCTTGGAGCGATCGAGCATCTTCCCCAGGTTGTGGTGTGCCAACGATGCAATGGGCTGGCGCTTCCAGACAAACGTCAAAGCAACCCCCGGATCGTCTCCAGAGCGCCAGCGCTCTCGGCATCCAGCACCGCGATCTCATCGAGGATGTCCTTGGGCGTGCGCAGCGTGACCACCGTGCCGCCGTTCGGGTTCTTGACCGACAGCTCATAGGTACCAGCGTCGATGTCGGCCACGTCCACCGACCAGCTCTTGGTGGAGTCAGCAAACGTCTTCTGCAGCGCAATGAACTCTGCTAGGTCGTCATCGTTCAGCGGCGTGGTCTTGCCCAGGCTGCGCCCGGGATCGAGCTGGTAGTACCAGACCCGGCGCGTGGGCGCGCCCTTCTCGAAGAACAGCACCACGGTCTTCACGCCCGCACCCTGGAAGGTGCCGCCCGGGCAGTCCAGCACCGTGTGCAGGTTGCAGCCCTCCAGCAGCTGGCGGCGCAGGCTCACGCTGGCGTTGTCGGTGTTGCTCAGGAAGGTGTTCTTGATGACGATGGCCGCCCGGCCACCAGCGCGCAGGCTCTTGATGAAGTGCTGCAGGAACAGGAAGGCAGTCTCGCCGGTCTTGACCGGGAAGTTCTGCTGCACCTCCCTGCGCTCCTTGCCGCCAAAGGGCGGGTTGGCCAGGACCACGTCGTAGCGGTCCTTGTCCTGGATGTCGGCGATGTTCTCGGCCAGCGTGTTGGCGTGCACGACGTTGGGCGCCTCGATCCCATGCAGGATCATGTTCATGATCGCGATGACGTAGGCTAGGCTCTTCTTCTCCTTGCCATAGAAGGTGCGCGTCTGCAGCGTGTGCAGGTCGGCGGTGGTCAGGCCCGGCTTGCTGCTGAGATAGTCGAAGGCCTCGCACAGGAAGCCGGCCGAGCCGCAGGCGCCGTCATAGATGCGCTCGCCGATGCGCGGCGCCACCACCTGCAGCATGGCGCGGATCAGCGGGCGCGGCGTGTAGTACTCGCCGCCGTTGCGCCCTGCGTTGCCCATGTTCTTGATCTTGGCTTCGTACAGGTGCGACAGCTCGTGCTTCTCGGTCTGCGAGCGGAAGCGCAGCTCGTCGACCAGGTCGATCACGTCGCGCAGGTTGTAGCCGCTCTGGATCTTGTTCTTGATCTCGCTGAAGACCTCGCCGATCTTGTACTCAATGGTGTTGGGCCCGCTGGCGCGCTGCTTGAAGCCGGCCAGGTAGGGGAACAGGCTGCCGTTGACGAAGTCGCGCAGGTCGTCGCCGGTCATCGCGGCGTTGTGGTCCAGCCGGCCGTCGGGCGTCTTTGGCGCGGCCCAGTTGTCCCACCGGAAAACCTCAGCCAAGATGAAGCTGTAGGCCTTGCCCTCAAGCTCTGCCTCCGCCGCCTTGTCCTGCTCCAGGGCATCGAGGTACTTCAGGAACAGCAGCCAGGATGACTGCTCGGTGTAGTCCAGCTCGCTGGTGCAGCCGGCGTCCTTGTGCAGGATGTCGTCAATGTTTTTGAATGACTGTTCGAACACGGTTTTCTTGTTGTTGCTGTTGCCTTCTAGGCTGGTCTGTCGACGGCTGACTCACCGGGTTTACCAAAGTGCAGCAGGGCGAATGGCCGTTCCGCCCGGATGTGTATGGGCGAGGCGTTTGTTTTAAGTGAACCCGGGATACTTCCCGCGGCGCTTGCAGAAGGCGAGGAAATGTGCATTCGCCCGGTGAGGCGTGATTCCCTTTTTGACAATCCAATCACGCCACTCGCTTTCCAGCGCATGCACATCCCAGCCAGGCGCCAGCTGGCGGGCTTTTTCGTGGATGTCTGGATCAAGCGAGATGAAGATACCAGGCAGTCGAAGGGACGCGCCGCTCTTAGAGCGCATCTCGACCATGTCGCCGTTCAGCTCGAAGCTGTAGCCTGGCATGTGATCGTGGTTCCGATCGTCTTCAATGATGGCTTGCAGGAGCCGCCGAAACTCCTTGAGAGTTGATTGGGAACCGCATTTGAGGCGCAGCTTGTCGAGGCCAATCTTGAAACTGGTCTGCTGGCCCACGTGCTTGCGCGCAAGCTCATAGAGCCGCCGCTCAAGCGGCTTTGCCAGCTGGAAGTACCTCCGATCCAGCGTCAGTACCTCTTGCGCTTGCACGGCCTGGAACACCCAGTCCGAGAGTTGGATCTCGACTTCCTCCATTCGGCCGTCCCGAGTCTCGCGCACGATGCGCGCCCGGTCGATCAGGCTGAACAGGTCAAAGATTTCCTTGCCGCCGGTCGTGAGGTTAGTGGCGATCTGAGTGCCCTGCAGCCGCTCGAGCGCTTCGCGCAGGTTTAGGTAACCGCGACCGCTGGTGTCACGGTTGGTGGCAATAAGAAGGTCATGGGCGCGCAGGCGCAAGGTCCGAGAGACTGGGCGATTGGCATTGAGCGCGCCAATCAGCTGGCTGATGCAGTAGATCAGCACGTCACGGTCGAACACGGTGGCCAGCCCCTTTGCACCAGGGCGCACCTCCGCCCAGCTGTTGCCGTTCTCGTAGCGCCGGGTCTTCATATCCGGCTTCTTGGAGAGGGAAAAAATGGGGTGTTCCATGGACGCCGTGTCGCCCTTCATGGCGGCGTCGAAGACGTCGCACACGAAGAAGTCTGGCTGGTGGCGGATCGGCAAGAGAGGGGAGCGCTCGCGGAGGCTATCTCCGCCAACGGCTTCGTTAGCGTGCTTCGTGTTATCACCCACCATGGCGTAGCAGTCTTCGTGTTTTCACCCACCCTGTCAAGGAAAAATCGTGTTTTCACACACCGAGAGAGCAGTTGCAGAGCCGGCAAAGTGAGTCAGGTGAGCAGGGCTGATAGGGTACTTGAGCATCGTGTTTTTACCCACGCAGATCCGTGTTTTTACACACCATCGATTCGTGTTTTTACCCACCGTGATTCGTGTTTTTACACACCGGAGGGGCTGATAAAGAAGCTTTTTCTTTAGTAAAATCAATGACTTAGAAGAACCACGTTTTTGCGTAACTCCTCTAACAGAGTCTTAACTCGTTTAACTCCAACGCCCTGTGGATAACCTAGCCGTCTTAGAGTCACTGCAATGACAAGGACCTCCGCCTCTTGGGGGCTGCGCCCCCGCCGGCTCCTCCGGCCTTCGGCCTCCGCCCGCGCCTAACGGCGCTCCCACCCGGCATCCCCAGGGCTTCGCCCTCAAGCCTTCGGCTTTCACCCATATCGCGGCCCCCAGAGGGGGCAGAATCAAGCCCCCACTTCGCAGGGGCCTGCGGCCCCCCTGTCCTCGCTTCGCTCGCGAAGTCGACCCCCCGGGAGAGGGCTTCGCCCCCTCCCCGCCGCTTCGCGGCGGCTCCCCTTCCCCAAAACCAAGCTCACCAAAACGGAGCCGAGGTGGGATCCGCATAAAACACCGACGCCAGCGCAGCTGCGAAGACCGTACTGCGTTTTTTGGGATGCTCCGGAGGGGGCAAAAACTAGGCTGGAACAGCGGGGCTTGTCAGGATTCGAGGCGCCCCTGCTCTTCCAAGGCGGCTACGGCTAGCTCGAACAGCTCTGCTAGTGGCACCTGGCGTTCGTCGGCTAAGCGGTAGAACCGGGCAATGGTCTCGTCCGAAGCCTTAAGGTTGATTTGCCGGTTGCGGCCCGTCACGTAGCGGCGACGCGCCGGCGTCGGCGCAGGAGCAGCAACCGTCGGCGCCTGCTTGGCTACCGGTTGGCGGCTCGGAAATCCGTTGTCTGCCGCTAGGCGCTCGATCTGCTGCGGCTCGACGGGCTTTGGCGTCGACTTCGGTGTGAAATCGCCAAGATCGCCGAAGGGGTTTGCCCGGGTCATGGTCAAGCCACCTGTTCAGCGGTCCGGCCGGGTGTTCTGCCCTGCTCTTTCCGCAGCAGCGCCACCAGCTCCTGAGCGAAGGCTTCGGCGTTGGCCATCGCCTTGTCCAGATTGGCAACCTCTTTGGGGTCCAGCTTCTCAAGCGGCTGGCGGAACGAGAACATGGCTCGAAAGGCCTCGCGCTCATGGAGCTCGGTGTTGAGGACCGGCACGCCGGCGTCAATGAGCCCGCGTTGAATGTGGGTCATGGTGCGGGTGCGGATAGCCACGTTGGTCCGCGTGAGCAGCACCGCGAACGGCACCGGCCTGCCGGACATTTTTTCCTGCTGCTTGATGACCCGCAGTGCGCGGCTGGCCTGTTCGGCGTCGAGCTGAGAGCCTTGCGTGGGCACCACCACGAAATCTGCTTGGCTCACCGCCAGCAGCACGATCTTGGCGGCGGAGCCTTCCAGGTCAACGATCACAAAGGGCGTAGTGGCCGCGGCTTCCTCAATGCGGTCAAGGATGTTTTCCTCGTCGGAATCCGAGATCACGGTCAAGTTATCGCCTGGGTGTGCCTCAGCTGCCCAACTCCTGATAGGGTGATTGGGGTCCGCGTCAATGACTGTCACGGCAGCACCTCTCGCCAGTTCGTTGGCTAGGACAAGCGCAGCGGTGGTCTTACCCGCCCCGCCTTTGGGGCTCACGAAAACAATGGTTGGCACAGGTTCTCCAATAACTTCATTGATGATACCAAGTAGCTATCGGATAGGTACTAGAAACCTATCTACTAGCTATCTAGTAGCTACTAATTAGCTATCAACTAGCTACATGATAGCTACATGATAGCTACATGATAGCTATCTATTGGCAATCGCGTTGTTACGATAGCGCCAATGGTGGTCACAGGCACTGAGGAAGGGCGAGGCGCACCGACAGCACACAGACTCTGCGAATGCAGAGCAAAAAGGTCCGGCACCGAGCGCCGGACCTCTCCTCAGCCGTTAGCCTTTCCGCTTGCGGATGACGATGCGAAACGGCTGGCCATTGGCTCGCCGGATCACCTTCCCGGTCTTGGTGCGGATGGTCATGCGGTAGATGACTTCACCGTCCTCGATCGAGCTCGTGCTCATGTCGTTGGACATAGCAACTCCTCTAGAGAGGCTCGAACAAAGAACTCGAGACCGCGATGGGTCGTGTTAGCGACTACACTCGCGGCGCTTTCCACAAGCACTCGAGAGACTCCTGGAACCTGTTCAGGAATCTTTTGCCCAGAAACGGCCAAGTTGGCGCTTGGCCGTTTCATCTCCACGATCGGGCGCGATCTAAAGTGACTGTCCAGCAGACGGCCACGGCTCCGCTGCCTCTCGGGTCGAAAGGGACGCAAAGCGCCCTTGACGCACGAAGCGACAAAAAAATCGGTATGGGAGCTGCTGCCTGCCAGCAGGCGGCGATCAAGAGGCAGCTTACGGGCTGCGGCTTGATCGATGCAGTGGCACAAGCATAGCACTAGATCTAGTGCTTACAAGCGTCTGCAACGCTATATAGCCCGAAGCAGTGAGCCGGCTCCAACCCGCCAGCATCAAGACTGTCAAAACCAACTTGATCGGTACGAAAAAGAGGACGGACTGTTCCGAGCCGGATCAGCTTGGCGTAGGTGTCCTTCGTACCTCCCGCCGGGCAGCTATGGCCCTCTGTCTTCAATATTGGTAGAGACCACCCGCAGATTACTGTTGTAATCTGCGGGCTGTTTTTGCTCGCTGAATCGAGGCGCTAGGTGCCGCGGGAGGGTCCCGCTGGGCCGCTGCGCCAGGCTGCTGGAGGTTCTTGCCGATGCCCCGCCGTGCGCCCGTGGTGGCCGATGACGTGAGGACGCTGCGCTTGGGGCCGCACTGCTTTGCGCACCTGCGCGCGGTCGCCGAAGGCGTGCCGGTGGCCGAGTCGGCCCAGCGCTACCTGGCCATCGAGCACGGCAACCAGGCGCCTTCGGCGCACCGGCTGCTGGTCGAGCGGGTGGCCGCCGTGGCGCGGCGGGCGGGCGATCCGCGCTGGCGCCTGGTGGGGTTGCGCATCGAAGAGCCGGCCGGCGATCCGCCGGCCTTGGACGCCTGGGTGCAGGCCGAAGGCCTGGACGGCTGGTCGCAGGCCGAGCAGCTGCAGCTGTACCAGGCGCGGTTTGGGCAAGAGACGCCGGGCGAGCACCGGCGCCGGCAGCGCAACGCGCGCTTGCGCGCGCACCAGCGCTCGCTGCTGCGCGAGCTCGAGGCCCGGGCCGGGGAGCCGGCGTCGCCGCTGGACTTGGTCGACGGCTGGCTAGCGCCTGCGTTGACCGAGGTGGTGCGGCGCCTGGGTGTGCTGACGCTGGCCGACCTGCAGGCGCGCATCGCCCGCGGTGGCCGCTGGTGGCTGGGTTTGCCCAGCTACGGCCCCGTCAAAGCCGCGCGCCTGGCGCGCTATGTCCAGCTGCTGCTACCGGCTTCGCCGATGCCGAGCTGGCCGGTGGTCACCGCCGGCGAACGCCTGGCGCGCTACAGCGGCGCGCAGGGCCTCAACCGGGTGCCGCGCGGGGAGGGCGGTTTTACGGGCACCGACGCCGAAAACGACCACCAGGCCGTGCAGGCGTGGATCGCGGCGCGCGCGGGGTCACCGGCCACGGTGAAGGCCTATGCCCGCGAGGCCGAGCGATTCATCTTGTGGTGCGTGCTGGAGCGCCAGAAGGCGCTGTCGGACGCGGGGGCCGAGGACTGCCGGGCCTACATGGACTTCTTGGCCAAGGTGCCGGACCGCTGGATCTCTCGTGATAACGCCCACCGGATGGCGCCGGGCTGGGCACCCTTCAAAGGGCCGTTGAGCCTGGCCAGCCAGAAGCAGGCGCTGGCGGCTTTGCACTCGTTGTTTGCGTGGCTGGTGCAGGCGCGGTACTTGGGCAGCAACCCGTGGGTGCTGGTCAACCGCAAGCTGGGCGACGATCCGCAGGGGCAGGGAGACGACATAGGGTCACGGGCCTTTACGCCGGCGGCCTGGCAGGCGCTGATCGCCTACCTCGATCAGGCCGGCGACACGCCAGCGCACCGGCGAATGCGATGGGTGTGCATGTTTGCGTCGGCCACCGGCCTGCGGGCGGCCGAGCTGATCGGCGCAAAGGTGGGGCACCTGCAGGCTACGCCGGGCGGCTGGGTGCTGCGCGTGCACGGCAAGGGGCGCAAAAACCGTATGGTGCCGGTGCCGACGTCGGCGATGGGGGCTACGTGGGCGTACTTGGCCAGCCGGGGATTGACGATGGAGACCGCTGCGCCGGAGACGCCCTTGTTGGGCTCACTGTCCGGGGAGGGCGGGGTGGGCTACCGGGCGTTGCACGAGGCGTTTGCGCGGCTGGTGAAGCAGGCGTTTACGGGGCTGCCTGAGGCTGAGCGTCGGCGGGTGCAGCGCAGTTCGATGCACTGGCTGCGGCATACCCACGCCACCCGGGCGGCTGAGCATGGGGTGCCGCCGGACATCCTGCAGGAGAACCTGGGACAGAGCGATCCGCGCACGACCGCCAGGTACTACCGGGCACAGTTGGAGCGCCGGCAGCAGGCGATGGAGGACGTGTTTTGTGCACCGCCTTGATACCAGCAGTTGCTTTCCCCTGCAATAACCGACTGCTTCGTTATTTAATCTACCTGAAGTTTTGGTTTGTTAGCGAGTTGTAGCTGCTTTTTTAAGATGGGATCAGATGCCACTGATGCTGCTTTGCTTACTTGTGCCCTTGCGGAGTTAGGGAGTTGGAAAGTTTTTGGAGTATTTGCAAGGGCAGCGGCTAAGCCCAACTTCTGGCGGTAATCGCCGCTAAGCAACTCATCTACCAATGACGTAGTGGTGGCGGACGGTAGCACGGGCAAGACAGTGGCAAGTCTTAGTCGTGCGTTTCGCCGCGTAAACGCGTCATCAGACTGAAGGTCTGCAACGATACGCCGGGTTGTGTCCTGAGCCTCAAAGGCGTTGGTTGCGCTGGCCACTGGTGGCTGCCTCGATGAACTCATTGGTAAGTCTACCGGCGTTTTCCCTTGTTGCGCTGGGTAAATGGTGGCTACTAGTTTGATGTCCCTTTTGGACAACTCGTGATTCTTCCTGCTTGCACAATTGCTATTGATGCCAGACTTTAGAATTGCAGGCGGGATATCGTACATCATAATCGAATGGACATCGTCTTCCCAGCCAACGAAGTCTGGATCGAATTGCCAAATAAAACCAAAGTTCCTGTCGACAGTCTCTGGCTCCCAGCGATTAGGGGGGCGTTTATAATATTCATACACGTTTCCCGGGCCTGTCCACTTGATTTGTTCGTGACACTTTAAGCTCGGATTTTGTTGCTCGTGCAGCAATCCTAGCGCGTGCCCAAATTCATGCAGTATGATGGCTCGATGGTATGCGCTGGCAGACACGACTACATTGCTTGATTGGCTCGGTTCTGCGAAATAAGTTCTGTTGAAGCCTTCAAAATTCATTGACGGCTGTAGTCCGGAAAAACGGGTTTCGCTGTCGGTGCCAATCATCGACCAATAACCGGCACTATTAAATCCTATTCTCACTTCAAAAAAGCCTGCCGATGGCGAAAGGCAATTGGGCCATTTTCCGTTTGTGTCGCCAAAGTCAAATTTTACGCTGCTGTGTTTGTTCCACTCGCTAGCAACTTCCTGTATTAGGCTTGCCACGCCAGCGTTTCCTTGGAAATAACAAACGCGTAAGCGGCGACCCGGTTCCCATCGGCGCAAGGATGCGAACAACTGATTTGCCGTGCCTTCAGGGGAAGGTTTTTCTGATCCGGAGTAAAGATATAGCAGATGTTCGGGAAGGCCTTCTGCAAGATCTGGCTCTACGAACGAATTGGATTGACTCCAAACGAGCCCAGAAGCAAGAGCTGCCGCGAAGGAGATAAACAGGATTTTTGCTTGCAAGCGCCATCTCCGAAAAGAACGTAGTCTCAGTCACGCCGTTGCTGATGGCTGTCCCTAGTTTTAGGGGGGGCTCTTCTTCAAAAGAACTGTACGCTCTCTATTTTTTCGAGTGGCGGGACTGTATGGCGCACTTTAGTGTTAGAGCTAGCCTTGTGATTTTGGCAGGGCTTGGTGGTTGTGCTTCATCGGACATTGCATCACCTATGAGAAATTCAGCGGGTGACTATCTTATACCCGCTGGCTTGCCGGCAGTAGCAAGTATTCCTTACGAAAATGACGTTGTCGGAGTAAAGAAGCAGCTTAAAGCGCTATACCAAACATGGAGGGGGAAGCAGGTTCAGCTAGAGCAAGCGAGAGATGGCTCACGGGTCATCCAATTTGCGGGCATAACCCTGGCTGGGATTGGTGCTATAGCCAATAGCCACGCCGATGTTGCAAAGATTGGACTTGGCGCAGCGGGATCTGCCGCATTAACAGAATCAGCATTCAACGTCCAGGGACAAGCCGGAAACTATAAAGTTGCCGCTGATACAGTCGCTTGTATCGAGCGCCGTATTTCTGCGGTGCCGTCAGATTTTTGGGGGCTTTTCTCTGGCGGCATTCCGAATGGTCCCCGTGGTGATGCGATATCAGCTGGGCTGACAAGCGATGATTATAATGTGCTTCTCAGACTCTTTTCCTCTATCTCTGATTCTATTTCTGGCGTTGTTGACAGGTTGATAACGGATCAGCTTAATTCGCGCATTAGTTTGCCCACTCAGGCTGAGGTGATTGCCGCTTTATCACAGTCATCTGCTGCAGGAGGAGCTGCGGCCAGAGCTGGCGCCCGCGTAGCCGGGGTGGCAGCTGCTGCGGCTCCTCCACCGGGAGTAGCTGCAGCACCGGCGTCTAATGAATATATGAAAGTCGCCCCAGGGTCTTATGAAATAGGTTTGCAATTGCCTACGGAGATTAAGAAGTGCATTGTGGTGCGAGGCAAGCCGGACGCTGATTGATGTAAATTTGCAATACGCCTTGTGAACATTCCATATTCAGAAATGTTGCGGTTTGAGGTCGGCTTATCCGTGTGCCGGCGGTAAGGTCCCCCTCTTCTAAGCCACAGGCGCAGCAATGCGTGTTTGTAGGGCCTCTCTGACCTTAGAGCGGATCTTGCTCTGTCTGCATCGCTGCATCGCTGCGCGTTGTAGGCAGCAGAAGCGGGTCATCATCGATCTGCTCCTGCCGGCCTGGCAGCGGCACTCTGCCTCTTGCGCACAAGTTGGAGTTGCAACCATGAAACAACGCATTGCCTTTTCTATCGCTGGTGCGGCCGTCGCTGCGCTTGCCTTGTTGTCGGGGACTGCGCGGGCTGACCAGAGCGCGCAGACCTTGACCCGTAGCGGCGTGGCGCACCAGGTGGAGCTGGGCACCACAACGGGCAAGCGCTGCAGAGCTGACACGACGTGCTGCAGCTGTGGATAAGCGGCGTGCCACTCCGCTTCATGGCGCGGGCAGACGCCGGGCGGCGGGGCGCTGCGGGTGCATGGCAAGGGGCGCAAGAATCGCACGGTGCCAGTGCCGACATCGGCGATGGCATTGACGCGGGCCTACCCATCCACCCTAGCTTTGACGGTGGGGCAGGTGTTGCAGCGCTCTTCATTGACCTAGACCGCTTCAAACACGTCAACGACACCGGCGGTCATGCAGCGGGTGACCGGATGCTGCAGCAAGTTGCCCAGCTCCTGCTCAATGGCGTGCGCCGTGACGACTTGGTAGCGCGGCTGGGGAGGTGACGAATTCACCGTGATCCTCAGAGGCTGTACTGACCAAGCAGCGGTTCCGGTGGGGGACACATGCGCCGGGCCATTGAGAACCACGTATGGTCCTGGGAGGGCCACACTTTCACCATCGGCGCCAGCATTGGTGTAGTACGGACGGATGATGGACAGGCCAGCGTCGAAGCGGTGCTAAGCGTCGGCGGACGCGGCGTGTTGTGCCGCCAAGCGGGCGGGGCGGAACAAGAGTGCCGTCGCCGCATAGGCGACTACTTCCACGAGGCCGTCACCGTCCTCTAGAACCAAGCGGTGGCGAGTTCCCCACCTGCTCTGGGCTTGAAGCTGACCAGGCGTCACGGTCCCAAGAGTTGCAAAAGGCTTGAGCTCACCAGCGCCTACGGTGACCAGCCGTTGGCCAACGCATATCCCATCGCCACACCTGCTAGGCACGAGACAGTGGCAATCAACGCACTGGCCATGATGAAATGTCGGGTTTGCTTCAGCTTGGCAACTTGTATCTGCCGCAGCACTGCTCTGGCTTCGATCATGAATGCTGATCGCAAGTTGGCCGCTTCCACCCGCGCGGCGTGGACGTGTTTGAATTCTTCCTGAGCCCTCTTGTCGGCCAGTTCAGCGAAGGCCTGCTGAGTCACCTCCACCACGGTGTTAGCTGCCGCAGTGCCAGCTGACCGAATCCTGTCTTCGGTATCACCTAGCCGATCGCGCAGCGTCTTGATCGCCGCGTCTACTTTTCCGACATCTCCCAGCAGCTCAGCGATCAAAAAATCGAGCGCAGAGCCGGGCGCAGGCTGCTCAGTGCCAACGAGCGGCCGGTCCATCAGTGAAACAGCGCTCGGAAGACGCCGTCCAGCTGCTTGTTTACGCCTTGAGCGAGCCCGCGGTTGCTGATTTCCTGACTGAGCCGCAGCTTTTCGTAGGGATCGTCAGCCCGCGTCAATGCGCCTTTCAAATCCGTCGTATCCGCAGCAATGTCTGCCAGCGACCTCTTGGCGTCTTTCAGGCGCGCCCAAATTTCGCTGCGGGTGACGACAGCTTCCGGGCGCAGGACAAACGAGTGATCTCGGCGATGAAGGTCGAACAGGCCACTGAAAACACGGGCCGGGTCGTCACCCCGTTCCATCATATTGAAGACGACCCGAATCTTCTCCGGTTCGACCCCGATTTCATTCAGGGCGTCAATGGTGGCAATAGTGTCGCGCTGCTGTTTTGGAGCCTGCACTGCCGGAATCACAAAGTAATCGAATTCTTCGTGAGAGCCCATGTAATCCTGCATCAGCTCGACGAATGTTTCCACATTGGAGGCACCCACATCGATCACGACGTCGCCTGACAATAACCGCAGTGAATCGATGATTTCGCCGTATTGCGACCCTTTCATGGCCGCCCCATCGGACCCGTCGGCGTTGATGGTCTCCACGGCAAGGTATCTGGCGTCTTGCAGGCGCGGCTGCAGGAGGTATTTGGCAATCGTGGTTTTGCCCACATTGCCGGAAAAGTTCATCACGGCGATTTTCATTTGCTCTGTTCCTTCAAGGCTGCGAAGAGTAGCGGGTTGGTGTTGGGATGATCAAGGTTGATGCGGGACGCCTTTTGTTCCCGCAGCTCTTTCTTCGAAGGCTTCGGCGCATAGATGTCAATATCTGCGCTCTGCGTCGATTCACGATGAGGAAAAAGTGGATTGGCGGGTGCTGGGGTGAGCTCTGTGAGCGTTATTGACGGAACATGCTGTTGACGTTCCAACACTGGCGGGACAGCGACAGAGAACGCAGTAGGCTGGAATTTGCCTTCGCGGATCTCCTTGCGCACCCGCGCCAGCGTTGTGGCAAACGAAGATCGACTGGTGAACCTCACGCCAGCCCGGGCCATTGCCTCCACCAACATAGAGTCGGTGATGCCTTCTGCCTTCAGCCGATCGATCTCAAACCACCAGCGCCGGAGGTGGGATATTTTCGATGACCGGTCATCGGAAATATAGGCGCGGAGTCCAACGGGGCGGTCTGGCTGCATGCGGATGATGTTCTATGTCTCATGGTGGGCGGTGCGTTGGCATTTTCTGGGCATCCTGTTGACAAATGGTGTGCACAAACGCACATCCTTTTGAAAATGCCGCAAATTGTTTGCAGGGCGTTTGCAAGTTGTTTGCACGTTGTGGGCGGTGGTGTTTGAGGTGCATGCGGGCTTGCAATCATTAAATGTTTGCTGTGCAAAAACTCAATATTTGCGCTGCCCTTTTTCAAGGTGGGGGCTACGGTTGGCGTGGGTGCGACCGCGGTTGCTTTTGGCTTTTGCCAATAACGACAATGACTTGGTTGGGTGCCCAGGCGGGGAGCGCCGGATCGCGTGTGAGTCCCAATCGGGCCTCGCCAGTGCAGCTGCACCGCGGACAGTAGAGGTCGATGAAGTTGGGCTGGCGCATACGCTTGTTGCCCAAGTCCCGCTCTAGGGGAACATAAAACGTGTATGTACGATGGGCGTCGTTTTCGCGGGTTTTATCTTTGACGACAAGGACTTAGGCGTAGCTACGCTAGGCGACATCAGCGAAAAACGTATGTACGTTGGACGTACGTGCCGATAACGCTGTCATGACAGTCAAAAAGACCCCGGCCGCACCCAATCCGGCCCTTCCCAGAGCCAAGACGAACAAGATCCGCCAGAACTACAAGCTGGATCCGGTGCTCGTGGAGCGCCTGCGCGACTCAGCTCAGCAGCGCGGTATGACCGTCACAGCGGTCATCGAGGAGGCCGCCCGGCACTACCTCGACGGTCAGGAGGTGCTGACCGAGATCGCCGAAACGGAAGCGAGGCTGGCAGCCACCATGACCGCCCTGGATCGGGAGGTCGGCCAGGCCTACAGTGCTGTGCAGATCAACATGGCCATGCTGGATCAGATGGCAAAGTTCCTGTTCTTCCACACGGAAGACCTGCCTGGCTCAGAGGTAGTAGGCGCGACGATGCGAATGAACCGACGACGGGAGGCTTTCATCCGCGAGTTGCCCAGTTCCTACAACAAGCGCCGTCGCCGAGCCGCGATCGTGGCAGCCGTCGAGGATCAGGAATCTCAGCATGGAGGGGCCGCCACAGACTGAGGCAGTCTCACCCCCAGGTCGAAAGTGCTGGTTCAGTACTGAACCCTGAACGTCGGACTTTCCTCAGGCTTGGTACGCCTGCGATCGTAAATCCGGGTGGTGGCAATATTGGCGTGCCCCAACCACTCTTGGACCTTGGCGATATCTGCTTCGTGCTCCAGCGCATTGGTGGCTGCCGTCGCTCGCAGGCTGTGGGGACCCAGTCGCCCAACGTCCAGTTGCGCAAGCCCCGCATAGTGCTGGAGCAGGGTATAGACCCCATTGGTGGTCAGGGCAGCGCCAGCGGCCAGGCCCCTGCGGTTGTCTCGGACGGGGCGAAACAGGGGCGCCTCGTCCGAGGTTGCATGTCCCGACGCCTGCAGGTAATCGTCGATGAGGCCGGCGGTGGCGGGGTGCAGCGGCACATAACGCAGCTTGCCGCCCTTGCCATACACCCGCAGGTGCGGCACGCCGCGCCGGGTTTCGATGTCGCCCTTGCGTAAGCTGCATAGCTCTTCTCGCCGCAGGCCGTGATACAGCAGGGTCGACAAGATGGCCCGGTCACGTTTGCCCTTGAGGCTGTGGGCATCCGGTGCGGCCAAGAGGGCTCGCACCTGGTCATCACTCAGCGCTGGAGTTTTACCCTCTTGAGTTTCGACCTTGGGGCGCTTGGTGCCTCTGACTGGATTCAAGTCAACGGCGTTGCGCTCGCACAGGTAATCGAATAGCGAGGACAGGGCGGCCAGCTTGCGCCGGATGGTGGCACCGGATTGTTGCCGGTTTTCCAACGACTGACGCCAGGCAATCACATGGGCCCGGGTGACCGAGCGAAAGTCCTCCGGCCTGGCCAACCCGACAAAAGCTGAGAAGTCAGCCAGGTCAGCCTTGTAGGCGCGACGCGTACGCTCGTTGTCGATGTTGGCAAACCATTCCAGCTCTGGGGGTACGGCTGCCAGTTGGCGAAACCGGGCTTCGGCCAAGAGCGGGCCGGAGGTGACAGTTACCAATTCTTGCGCCATGGGCTCGTCTGCAGTTTGTTGGTATATTATGCCTTTCCGGACAAACACCGTATAGGGCTTAACATGGCAACTTTGAAAGAGCTGATCGAGCAAAAAGAGGCGCTGGAGCGTCAAATCGAGGAAGCGAAGAAGACCAACCGGGAAGAGGGTTTGGCCAAGCTGCGCGAGGTCATGGAGCAATACGGTCTGACCGCGGCGGATCTGAACGGTTCGGTACGTGAAGCTCGTGCATCCACCAAGGGCAAGAGCACCGGCAAGGTGGCCGCCAAATACAAAAACCCGGAAACCGGTGACACCTGGACCGGTCGGGGTCTCAAGCCGAAGTGGCTGAAAGCCGCCCTGGAAGGCGGCAAGAAGATCGAGGACTTCGTGATCTGAGGGCCTGGGGCTGCCCGCCCTGGCCATCACGCAGGCTGGCCAGCGTGACGGCCTCGCGGCGGGAGGGCATCGGTCAGGGCGGCATAGGTCACCGTTTACGGGATGCGGTCACCTATCGGTGATGGCGCAAGCGGAGTCGGTTGTCCCTTTGACGCCCCGTGCTGTCAGGCGCTCGGCGGCAGGGTGCGCAGGCCCCAGCGCACGCGGGCGCGGGCCACATCGGCCAGTGCACTGGCCCACAGCTGGGCGTCTTGCTCTTTGGCTGCTTCGGCCAAATACGCCTGGATGGATTCCTCGTCGGTCAGGTAGTTGGCCACATCAAAGTCTGGCAGCTGGTCAGCGTTCATGGGGTCATGGTGGCGTCAATGACGTTGCGGCACAAGGCTTCGCCAGTCAGGCCCTTCATTGGTCGCTGCGCTGGCAAGGGTCGACCTCGGGGCCTGCGAGAAAACCAACGTGCACTAAGATGAAGGGCCCGCACTTTCCTAGAAAGCGCAGAGCCATCCTCATAGAGCTGTTCCAGGAGCCCGCCTCATGCAGACGTCCCCCAAGACCATCGATCACGGCACGCTTCGCCGGCTGGTAGACGCCGGTGCTCATGTCGGCGCCGAGGTGGTGGGTCACGGTGGCAGCTGGGGCATTGTCATCAACGTCGGCCGCACCAGCCAGACCTTGGCCGCCACCCGTGGGCGGCCCAAGACCTTCCGCCAGTTTGAGACGCTGGCGGGCTACCTCAAGGAGCTCGGGATCGTCGAGTACCGCGTCAACGCGGCGCAGTTTGATGTCGCAAGCGCGGCGATTGCTGAGCCCGACCGACGCAGTGTCATGGCTTCTGAGCGGATGAAGCGCGCACATGAAGCGGCTGCCTACGACGCCTGGTTCCGCGAGCAGGTGCAGGCCTCGATCGACGACCCATTGCCCAGCCTGGACGATGCCCAGGCGCGCGCGCAGATGGCGGCACGCCGGCAGGCGTTGTTGAAGAAGGCAGGCACCCCGCCAGCATCGAAGGCCAAGGGCAGGGCGGCCCGTTGAGCCGGGCGCCTTTGAGGCTGCGCTGGCGGCCGATGGCCTTGGCCGACCGCGAGGCCATCATGACCTTCATCGCGGCGGACGACGTCAACGCGGCGATCGCGCTCGATGAGGCGTTTGAAGCCAAGGCAGAGATCGCGCGGCAACGACCCACGCTCTACAAGCCCGGTCGGGTGGCGGGCACCCGTGAACTGGTCGTGCGGCCCAACTACGTGATGGTGTACCGGGTGCTGCCTGACGCCATCGAGGTGCTGCGCGTGCTGCATGCCAGCCAGCAGTGGCCTCAGCCCCTGTGAAGGCGGGCAGGCTCAGGGTCTTCGCTTCCAAGCTCCGGTGCCCATAGGTCACCGTTTTCGGGACAACTTTTTGGGCTCTCTGGGCGCTTTTCTCAGCGCGGAGCGTCCAGCCAGGGCTTAAGGCCTCCAAAAATGCTTTTGTAATCAACCACTTGCGGATTTCCGCTGGAGTGGTTCACATGCATATGCGACAAGTCGCACTTAGGTGACCGTTTCCGGGATGACTTTTGGTCGTCGGCCGTTGTCTTGGGATCCGACACGGGCAAATGTATAGCGCGTCCTATACCCTAAGGCATGTGATTGTTATTTGAAATCAATGGCTTGCGTCATTCTCTGCCCCAAGCCAGGAGAGGAGAAATGTTCGTAAGGTGACCGTTTACGGGATGACTTTGCCCGGGATTCCGCCCAAACTCATCCTGACGACGGTGACCTTTGCCCGCAGGCGTCGCCGGAGGCTTCACAGCCGAAGGGGGAGGGTCGATCATGTGAAGCCCACGGTGGCTGCCAACCGATAACTGCCCACACGAAGAGCCAAATCCTCCATGAGCCGCACGTCGACCTTCAAGAGTTCCACCAGCGACGGCTGGATGACTGTCCGCGGGTTGCTGGTGATGAGCTCATGAGAGCGGAGGCGCAGCGGCTGATCGATGAGCCGCCGGCCGTTCCGGAGCCGGGGCCAGGCCTTGAGGATTGGACGCGTCGGATGTGCGAAGGAATGGTTCGCATGGCCACCGACGAGGCCGAGCGCTTGAAGGTGGCCAAGAGGCTGTTCTGATGGGCGTTTCCATTGACGCCCGTTGGTGGGCGCTGGGCGTGGTCGATGCCTTCCACCGCCGGCCAATTCAGAACGGCGTGGCCGACCAGCTCAGCTACACCAGCGGCAGGGTCGAGGGCGAGGCCGCTCGCCAGGAAGGCACGTCCATCGATGCCGTGTTTGAGCGGTGCCGGCTGCCTTACCGCGAAGCCGACATCCGGCCAGCACCCATCCATCCGAAGGGAACCCCATGATCTGCCCTGAATGCGGCGCCGCGGAGCTGGTGCACGACACACGTGACATGCCGGTTGAACACAACGGCCAGACCACCACCATCCCCGCTGTCTCCGGCGACTACTGCCCCGCGTGCGGTGAGGCCGTGCTGGACCGCGAGCAAGGCGACCGCGTGGGTGAACTGGTGGGTGCGTTCGTGCGCCAGGTCGATGGTCCAGCGAAGCGCTACACGAAGCGCTACAAGCTGGAGGATCTGGAAGTCTTTG
The DNA here is from genome assembly GCF_023573145.1 of Aquincola tertiaricarbonis. Lineage (GTDB taxonomy): Bacteria > Pseudomonadota > Gammaproteobacteria > Burkholderiales > Burkholderiaceae_C > Aquincola > Aquincola tertiaricarbonis_B. The sequence continues at coordinate 13,898 of NZ_CP097637.1, read as the reverse complement.
ATGGGGCCTACCACCTGCAGGACGAGGAGCAGATCCAGATCTACCTCGAAGAAATGGCCAAGGAGAACCACGCCGAGCTGTGGGCCAAGGCGCTGGACGATGTGGCGCGCGCTCGCGAGCGGTGGAATCTGCCGGTGCCTGGTGACGAGCCAGCCCGGCAGCCTTGACGCCGTTGGCGTCAACCGCGAGGCAACTGGCCAGGCTTGATGCTCCACTTGCCTCCTGTCCAGCTCACCCGACTAACCGCTGATTTTGACGATGTGCTGTACGAGGCCAGACCAGCCGCCCGAGTACGCCTTAGGCGCGACGTGACGGCACAGGTCTTCGGCCAGGCTCTTCATGCCTTCATCCGCGCCGAGGGCGTTGATGTACTGGTCAGCGGCCAGCTTGAGCGTTCGGCGCGCCCGCAGCTCCAACTCACGATTGATGGCCTGGCGGGCTTGTTGCAGCGCCGCGTCTGAAGCGTCCGTGGTGCCGGCCAGCTCCCGCAGGACGGCGAGCAGTGGCGGGGCGTCGGTGGAAGCGAGGCTTGCCTTCGATTCGGTCGCTTGGCTATCGCTGTCAGGCTGCGGCGCAAGCCCCTCGCGCTCAGCAGTTCGGTTTGCTTTGGCGTGTGAGGTCAAACGGTGCACCAGCGGGGTCAGTTCCATAGGCGTGATGAGCAAGGTGAGAGAGGCTGTCACGCGCACGGGCATCACAGCATGGCGGCTGTGATTGTGACTTAAAAGCGGCTGACTCAAACGGTGCATGTCTGAAGACTGGCGGCTTGTCCCGACCGCCCCATTCCCCACCTACCGCTGTTGGCCAGGCCCGCGATCTGCTGGCGTTGAACGTCATTCGCCTGCGCGGTGAACGTGGCTGGTCCCAAGAGGCGCTTGCCTTCGAGGCAGGCCTGCACCGTACGTTTGTGGCCCACGTGGAGCGGCGAGCCCGGAACATCTCGCTCGACAACATTGAGCACTTGGCGCAGGCGCTAGGTGTGCGTGTTGACCAACTTCTAAAGCCACTGAGCGAAGCATAGGTCCGGCGCCTTCACAGCTTAACCTTCCCGAAAAGTCGGCCCGGTGCGGCCGGCTTCATTGGCCAAGACAAAAACTTGTCGAGTGACGATATGAGGCTGTGGCAGCTGAATTTAATCTTGATCGTCTGCCTTGCGGGGCTCATGTATGTGGTGAACGAGTGGCCGCGCTGGGTGCTTGACGATTCTACGGGATGCATCTATGAAGGGTATCAGCGCGGCATCGATGTAGATGCCTGCATTTGGACCCAGTTCGAAAATAAAAAAGCGGCCAAGAAGGCCGCTTCAGAACTGTCATCGGAAAGTAAAAGATAGTTGCCACGGCGCCCGCGGCGACTGAAGAACGCGAGGCGTTCCAGTTTTACTGGGATGACGTACGATCGCAGGTCGAGTAACTACCGCAGGCGCCTGTGACTGGGGGCTGTGCGGAGGGTACTCAGTTTTCACAGCTTAGCTCAGCAGAGCTTCGGGCTGGCGGAGGAGCAGGTGCCCGATTGAGTCCAAGTGATGCCGGTATCCGCCGCCGTCGGAGTAATAATGTACGTGCGCGAATCAACGTCCGTGGTGCCGGTGGCGGTGATAACGCCGTTAGCGATTGCGATAGAAGCAATCACGCCTTGGGTAGTGGTGATGGCCGCGGGAATGCCGTTGACACCTGCATCGCAGTCATCAGCCACACCGCCCTTTTCTTGCAAGCAAATGGAGACAGCGGTCTTATAGCCATTGACACGCGAAACGACCTCCGTGAACTTCGCCTTCTTGGTGTAGTTTTGATAGGCCGGCAGTGCCACGGCGGCAAGAATGCCGATGATCGCAACCACGATCATCAGTTCAATCAAGGTGAAACCGGCCTGAGCGCGGGATTGAATGCGGGTCATAGGGGACTTTCGGTGGTTGAGGTGCGAAGAGATGCAGCGTTAGCCGCCACGACTGGCATAGTGCACTCCCCATGCCAGGGCCAATCGTTGGCTAGGCCGCCCACTTGTCACACCGCTGGCTGTGACAACGAGCCCCGTCAGAGTCGCGACCCTGCCAAGGTCCACAACGTGTCATCCAAGAAGGCCAGCCATGCGTGTGATTAGTTTGCAGACTGCCAGTGCGCTCACTGGTCGAAGTGAAAGGACCCTCTGGCGCCGAGTCTCCGACCGTAGCTTGCTGCGCGGACCAGACGACTTGCGCGGACGAGCCATGTTGGACCTTGAGAGCGTGGCGCCGATGCTGCTGGTTCAGCTGACGAGTCAGGACCTTGGAGTCTTACAGCTTGCCGATGCGGGCGATGCAGAGGCGCAAAACGATATCGCTCTCTTATTCCTGGAGGCGGGAAGGGCCGAGTCGGCAAAGTACCTGTTTGAAATGTCTGCTAAACAGGGTCATCCAGATGCGATGCATTGGCTGGGGAGATGTGCTATTGAAGGGAACGGCACAGAAAAAGACACAACCCTTGGCTTGAGCTGGTTGACCAGAGCAGCGGCAGCTGGACACGTTATTTCTAAAGAGATGGTGGAATCTTTAGTCTCGGGTGCTTTGAGGGCAAAATAGTAGTGTTGTCCACTGTTCGAGGTGGACGCATGCCTCGTCTGAGAGTCCGAAGCGCGTCTCAGTGGTACGCAGCCAGCGCCGAAGGGCTCAAGAACGCTGCCAAATGCGTGGCTTCGATAGGGCCAACGTGGTCGAGTCAGTGACCACCGTGTTGAAGCTCCTGACCGGCATGGACGCATAGCGACGCCCTGGGCGCTTGCCGGCCCATGACGGTCCGGCGCTATGCCTAGCTGATAGCTATCCGCCCCATGCCCGGCGTCCCTGGAGGAACCAGATTTGGGCAAGCCGTCACTACGATGGCGGCATGTGCACCGGGGTGTCCAGCACCACATTTTCCGGGCTGCGGCGCTTGATCACGCCCGCGCGCGTAGCCGCTTCGATGCTGTGGGCCAATAGCCACTCGCAGCCTTCCTCGCCGATGCGCTAACGCCAACGCACCAGGCCGATGGATCACATGGCAGTTCGTGACGGAAGTACCGCTCGCCGCTGAAGTGCTGCCAGTACGGAGCGCGTACTCGTGCTTGAAGGTACAGCAGCGCCGCCCCCGGTCGTCGATTCGAACTGCGAGCTCCACTCGTCGGCAAACGCCTGCCAGTCAATCAACGCCGCCAGTTTCGCCAGCTCGTGCCGCTGATCAATCAGGTAGGAATTGACGTTGATTGAACCCGTTTCCTGCAAACTCCACCATCGGCAATCGCCCGCAAGTACAGCATCCATGCGGGTTCCAGGCCTTCTTCAGGGCCGACTATGTATGGTATGAAGTGCGCCACCCGAGCACGCGCACTTCCGCGTGGCCGAGCTGCTGGAGCATGAACGCGTGCACCTGATATCGCAACGAGGGACGGTGTGGTCACGGACCGTACTGGCGCCTTAGGTTCTGCGGTGACTCGCCACCATACCAGTGACCAGCCCCAGCCGCTTCGCTGCGCCTAGTCTCGACAAACTGCTGGTAGTTTTGGATGTACTCTTGCTGGTCCTTGTACCGCTCATAAGATTTATCTGAGGCGGAAGAAGCGCCTCCACCTCGAGTCACGATCACGTTTCTGATACCCGGAAGCGCCTTGTCAAGTTCCTCTGACTGCAACCCATTCGCCGTCCACTGAAATTCAGCGTCGACGTCGATCAATTTTCCTTCGGAAGGCATAAGCCCCAGCAGAAAGTCCATAAGCTGAGCCTTTACCCTAAGGCTTACCTTGCAAGCTTGCCGCTTACCCTGCGGTCGGCAATTCAGCTCGACAATGTCGAGGCTTGTTCGGCCAGCCTGTAGTCTTCCAAGCAAGGGGACGTTGCGAAAGTCGTTGAAGCTGTTGTTGCTCGTTCGTTCAAGCGGACCAAGTGCATCTGGGCCCGATTGGGAAGCCGTGTTCTGATAAAGATAGTTGGTCGCTAGCTCCAGAACTTCCTGAGGGGTAGGTGCCACGTTGCGAGCACCCTTGTCGAGGTTTTGCTTGCGGAGCTGAGCAGCTTGGCGTTCGGCCTGCGCAGCTGCGCGTCTCTGTTCTTCCGCGCGAGCCTGTGCCTCCTGCGCCAGTAAAAGCTGGGAACGGGCCGCAGCAACTTCGGAGAGTCTAGCGTCGTTACTAGCAAGATCACGCAGCCAAGGCGTGCTGAATTTTGTATGCCAGGCTTGCTGAAGAGCGGCCGAGGACGCTGCCGCATTCAACGCGTTTGCCACCTCTGCGCGTGAGGCGCTGACCACCGCGGTGGCGACGGGCTGATATCGCGCATGCAGCTGCTGCAGTTGAGCTGTAGTAGCCGCGTCGGTTTCGCCCCGCGTTTCTATACAGCGTAGCACTTGTTGTACTCGAAATGAGTCGAACGCATTCAAGCGAGCAAGCGTAATGCGTTCGGTGGGCGTAGCGATGAATCTGGAAAGCGCGTCGCTGTAAATTTTGGTCAGCATCTTTGCGTACTGCTGCGACAGCGCCGTTATCCGTTCGTTCTGAGCATCGAGTACCGCTCGGTTATGTGCGAGTTCTTCTTGCTGCTTGGCCCACGGATTCCGAGGGGCTGGCAAACTGCGAGGCACCTGAAAAATAGGCGTTCGTCCAGAGCTCGATGGCCTGGGTTGAACTGGCTCAGCGCTTCGCTGTGAACGAGGACCAGAGACTACCTTCAGCTGGGCTTGCAGCCGTGCTTGGTTGAACTCCCAGAGCTGCCTGGCCTGCGCAGTCTCACGGCCTTGCTGCATGGTCCGCTCGAAGAGGACCCGATCTACCAACGGCGCGCTACCCTCGTACATGGCGGGATCAAGCGACGAGGGTGCGCATTGCCTTGCCATGACGCTGTCTTCGTTGAACGCAGGAGCCGGAGTCTTCGGGTTCAACAGCGGATTGAGTGGCGTTTCTTGGTTGCCGTAAGCGGACCGTACTGAGCCGGGAACGTAAACTTCGAAGAGAGGCTCGTCGGCGCTCGCCGACGAAGCGCCGGCCGTAGCCTGTCGTTTTCCCTCCGGAGAGACTCCGCAGGCCCCGCACAAGATGACAGAGCTGATTGCTGCGAGGTTCAGAATACGGCTTTTCATGAAAGTCGCCCGCGCCAAGTTTGATGACCAAGCTTACCATCATGGAAAGCGGATGCACCGCTAGCGGTGGCTTTTCGGCGAGTTTTCACCAATTGCTCTGACAGTTTAGCTGCCACCTTCAGCGTGTTGTGAACATACCTGAAGTGGTTCGCGCTGGAATCGTTGTGCCAACGAGGCACCTGTTCGTTTGGCTTCCACCGCCGGCCGACTGCTGGCCAGGGTTCTGTTGCGACTTCCGACGTTGACGGCAATGCACTCACACTGGAGTTGAGCGACTGACACATGATGTCCTGGGCGGCGTATGCAAGCACGCCTGGGCGCCGAGCCCTGCCAAATGAATATCCGCGACTCACAACCGGTTGCGCAGTTAGACTAGTACCTCCGCCGCAGCTATGTCAATAAGTCAATCAAGGAAGCCTCGGGCGGGTCGGTATCTCGCAGGGCGCGCCATTGGCAAATTGAGCCTACTAACATTTCGCCGTAATGTCGATAACATATTTTATCGACAGCACAGGATTGCAATCAGCCTGCGCAAAGAGTTCGACCGATTAAGCAAGGATTGTGGGTTGCGATGATTACCTATCCGAATAATCGACAAATTTCCCGTGCGGGAACCAGGCACTGTAAACTTTCCTCAGCTCCGGAAATTGGTTGGCGTTTCTAAACGAGCACTCGCTGTAAGTTTTCCATGGCTCTCCCCCAGGCAGGCTTCCATCATTGCATAAGAGGTGAACATTTGCTTGTTTGTATATTATATTTGCGAGCTGCCCTTGGATCAGCTCCAAATCATAAAGCTTTTTGTTGGTAAAATAAGCTATCTGCTCTAAATTGTTAAGGTAATTGTTGACGTCGCCGCGCAACTCGCTGTCTTTCATTATGTCGGCGGTATACTGGGTGCCGCCGTTGGTTTTTGACCTTATTCTTTTTGCCAACTCAAGCATCTCATCGGAGCCTAGGAAATGAGACACCGCTTGGTTTGCTCTCTCTAGCGCGAGGGTGCGGTTTGTCTGCCATAGTTGGTACACACCAAAAGGCAAGGCCAAAGTAGTCGCGGCGGCCGCTAAAAGTTCCAAAATATACTTCAGCCTTGCCATATCCTTCTTTCAAGATGTGGTCTAGCCACAAATCAAGGACTTATACGGTGGTATTACGCGTTGGGGTTGGCCATATGCACCTCCTGGTTGATGAAGACAAATGACACTGCGCTGACTCTGACGCCAAGGGCGCGCGTTCATGCCGTTGGCTGCTCCTCATCGTGCTGCAGCACCAAATAGGTGCGCTCCAGCTCACGAGCCCTGAATCGTCTTGACGGTACATACGTCTAATGTGGTTGACAACTGATTTCGCTGCTGGCAGCCGTCTATTGCGCATGATGAAATCGAGCGCCGCCATGTTGCTCTAGTCCAGCCAAGCAGCGGAAGGCGATATGGGAGGTAAAGAGTGGTGAGCCAAGGAGTGGCGGGCACGATCAATTGAGTCGTCAGGCTGGTGGGGTGCGTAGTTCCGCGCGCAGTAGATCTCTCCTTCACCCCTTCCGCCTTAGTCGGCTGTGTCTCTTCCGCGTGATACGGTCCATCGCAGCTTCGCCACAGCTTCTCGGTGTACCCAGCGAGCTTGCGATGGCACCTAACGTTCAGGGACGCTATCGAGATGTCATGAGCGAGCAGCCGACACCCGGCTGGTCGCGGACCGTCGCGTATCTAGTGTTTTATGCAACGTCGCCGTTTTGTCCAACACGGTAACTCGACGCGTCGCCAGCTACTAAAACGCAAGTCGGGGCGTGCGCCATTGAGCGACGTTCACGCATCACTTCAGAACGGTGGATGTCGCGTATATCACTGAACCGCAGGCCAACACCGAAGGTAGAGCTATCTCCGTAAAGGCATAAGCATGTTGAATGCGCCTTGCGCGAGTCAGCACGCTCTTCTGAGCGTCTAGCATTATTCCCTCGCGCGTCATGCTAGCTCCTTCTAATACAGCGATATGCTCATTCAACAACCTATTTTGCGCGTCGAACCAAGGCTTTAAGTGGCTATCAAAGAGTTCGCGGCCCTTTGTCCAACGGTCATACTCTGGGTTGGAAGTTGCATTCGCTCTCGTTGAGATTTTGGATTCATACTCGAGGAGTTGATTTTTAAACCGCTCGCAATCCTTCTCCACCTTTTTGATCATTTTTGCCAAAAATTCTTCGTGCGCAGCTATTTCTTTGCTGTAATCAGGAATTTTCTTCAGACCTTCAATATCTAGATTGAGGGCGTTGATGTTATAATCTTTTGATTCTATTGCGAGGCCACGTGCTTCGTCGTAGACTCCATAAATGCCCTGGATCTTGCTATTTAGTTCAAGGAAGAAATGGTATTCAATGTTGCGTCTTATCCACGCGGCCTGAACAAGATTATTCAAACCTTCGAGCTTCTCGGAATCTTTCTCTCTGGCCAGTGCGGCTCGCTTTAAGTCAAGACTCGCGCGGAGCAAGAAAGTAAGCAAAAGCGCAAATGCGAAAACTGAGTACCAGATTATTACTTGTCGATCTACTGAGATCGATGCAGTGCCGATCTGCACTTTTCGTACGTTGAATAGTACTAACGCATAAAGCGCGATGGAAGTGCCCACAAGAGTCCACTGGTGTTTGTGCGTTTCTGGTTTGAGTGCGGGCTCAGCCCATTTGATTCCTTGCTCGGCAATCGCGTTGAACGCCAGCTCAAATTCAGTGTTTGTTACTAGCTCCTTTTCTCCGAATAGGAGCGGAAACTGCAGCCTTACGATTGATTCCACTTCCTCCGTGCGTGTCATAAGACTCCTTCTATCGTGAGAGGTTGGAAGCTCTCTGCTGTCGTGTAAGTACTAGTGCCTCGCAAGGTCCAAACTTATGCTGTTTCAGCCGGGGTACAAGCAACTGATAGTGGTAAGTTTGGATTTTCGTCTATATCGGCTCCCCTCTCGCGAAGGCGGTCAAGAGCGACGTTACACCGCCGGCCAGCCCGCTCAAGGAACGGGTCGCCCAGCTGTTGTGCCAAGTGGGTACAGACGTCATAGGTTTGTGGGGCGGCAATGCTGGAAGCGCGCCCTAGGCTGTGGTGCTGCTGAGCCAACACGCTGCGACCAAGCCAAAGCACATTGCCACGCAAGTACGCATCGCCATTCCGCCCTCTGTTCCCGCGATTCCGAACGCCTGAGTGATCAGGAGCCGTATGGCCCTTGGCGCTACAGGCCGTCGGCGACAGCAGCTCTTGCAGAGCTTGGCCAACAGCAGATTGAGCATGTTGGCTAGGTTGGCGGTTTCGCCCTGGTAGTCGACGAGCGCGGCAACCCGGCAAGGGTCAGCGTCAGTTGGTCCAGGACCAAGAGCTACCACGACCAGCTCTTGGTGCCCACCCTCTTCCCGCCACAAGTTATTGATAGCCTATTTTATCGCCACTTACGCGGTATGTTGGCGCCTATAAATATTATTTATAATATAGTCTCGACCGGTAGCGGTCACTCATTCTAACGCGTGCGTCGTTGCTCAATAGGAATCAGCACATGAAAGTTCTTATTGTCGAGAAAATTTCCGCCGCGATTGGCCTCGTCAATTAAGAACTTGTGCAGCGCCTTCCGAGACTTGTCGTCCTTAGGAGAGCAATTTTTAAGATTATTGTTCTCTTTGTATTCAAAAAAATACGGCGACTCTTTGAGTCGATAGCAGTCAGTTATAAAAACAACCCACCGCTTTTGCTCTTCAACATGAGTAATCGCTCCAAGGTAGTAATACGCGGAATGATCAGCGTCTCCTGAAGCCTCTACCTCTATAAGTCCAGACTTCTCATCGAACTTCGCATCGAACGTGACTCCAACGATGTTCCTGCCGCCAATCTCTATCGGGTATTTTTGATCAACAGCCAATGTGTTTTGATGGCGAGTTGCTATTGCATGTAGCGTCTCGCAACTTTTGCCCCTTCCCTCCCCAAATAGAGAACCATGGAACGTGCATAGCGTATAGGTGCCTGGCGGCAATAACGTAGACCCGGTGGATTTTGCAAGCGTTGGTTCTGTTTGCTCAATACAGCCTGAGCTCAATGCGGCAATTGTGATCACTGATGCTGCATAGCAGTGCCGCATTATTCTTGCATTCAGTTGCATTATGTACGCCTTGTTCAGTGAGGTATAGCTTAACTAAGCGCCTGGCCGAAGCTGAGGTCAGTAATGAACCCGGCGAACAGTGTTTGAATGACGCATTACGCATCATGCGCACACTAGCGGCCATCGGTTTCATTCCTGGCTAGCTCAAGTGGACTACCAGCGGAATCAATCTGAGTTGCTGACAATCTCCATGAAGTAAAACGGTGGCGTTAAACGATATTCACCATTTTCAATGGGGACCGAGGCATTTCAGGCTTCCGTTATTTTGGAGGTGCCTTTTACCGTGAGCGACTGGAAGTGAAAAGGTCACTTGGCGCTTGTCACTATCTCTTAGTCAGTGGGTCCTGTGAACGATATTTTGGCTTGATGGCTGCATCGTATAAATGCTGCTGGACACCGACGAACACCTGCCGCACCTGATTGGGCTTGCCCAGCTCGGCAAACGCATCGCTCAGCGCTCGGTAGCGCAGCCGCAGCAGCGGTGATAGTTTTGCTGCGTCCAGCTCGTCGACGCCCTGCTTGACGTACTGGGCGAGCACAAAGTCGACGAAGGCGTGTTGCTTGTCGGGCAGCTGCGCCGCCGTCGCGGCGCTGGCTGCAGCAGCACGATCAGCGCGTGTCACAGGATCCACGGCAAAGGCCACGTACGCAAGCACATCGAACAGGTCGCTGTTTTCGGCTTCGATCACCCTCTGCATATCCGCTAGCGCCTCCCGGCCGAACCCCTTGTCCGCCAAGCCAGAAAGCAGCGCCTTACGGGTGTCCGGTGCGCTCCAAAGCCGGCGCAGCTCGTCCTCATCCTTGAAGAAAGCGGGCAAGGTGCCGAACAGCGACTCCAGGAACTGCGCTGCCGACATCGGTCGACCGTCGGCGCTCCAGAACGTGGTCGCGATCATGTGCTGCACTCGGCGCAGCTTGCCGTCGGCCAGCTTCACCTCGATAGGCGTCGGGCGGGGTTTCGGAGTTTCGGGCTCGGTGCCACGGGGCGTGACTGGGTCAGCGCCACGGTCGGCTTCACTGGCTCGTGGAGCGCGGCCTTCAGGCGGATCTGGTGGGCCCACTGCAATGGGCTCACCGTCCCAGTCAGGGTCACTGAAGTGCTGGTGCGCCCGCACGAAGTCGTAGATCGTGAAGTGGTCCTTGCCCTCATACAGGCGAGTGCCACGCCCAATGATCTGCTTGAACTCGATCATCGAGGCAACCGGTCGCATCAGCACGATGTTGCGGACGTTTCGGGCATCCACACCCGTGGACAGCTTCTGCGATGTGGTCAGGATGGTTGGGATCGTCTTCTCGTTGTCCTGAAACGCACGAAGGTGCTCGTCGCCGATCGCGCCATCGCTGGAGGTCACACGTACGCAGTACAACGGGTCGCGCGTGTGCGGCCCGGGTGCCTTGAGCTGGTTGACCAGGTTGCGCACCGCTAGCGCGTGCAGCCGGCTTGCACAAAAGACGATGGTCTTCTCGCGCTGGTCGATCAGATTCATGAAGATCTGGACGCGGTATGTCTCGCGCTCCATGATCTTGATGATCCGGTTGAAGTCCTTCTCCTCGTAGCGCCGGCCAGGTTCAATGTTGCCGGCCACCACGTCGTCATCGGGCGTGTAGACGTACTCGTCCAGGGTGGTGGCGATCTGTTTGACCCGGAACGGGGTCAAGTAGCCGTCGTTGATGCCTTCGCGTAGCGAGTACACGTACACCGGCTCCCCAAAGTAGGCGTAGGTGTCAGCGTTGATGGTGCGCTTGGGCGTGGCCGTGAGGCCCAGCTGCACGGCCGGTGCGAAGTACTCCAGGATGGCGCGCCACGAGCTTTCGTCGCGGGCGCCGCCTCGGTGGCACTCGTCGATGACGATGAAGTCGAAGAAGTCGGGCGGGTACTCGCCAAAATAGGGCTGAGGCTGGCCATCCGGCCCCCTGCCGCTCATGAAGGTCTGAAAGATAGTGAAGAAGATGCTGCCGTTCTTCGGCACCCTGCCCTTCTTGCGGATGTCGTCTGGATCGATGCGAACCAGCGCATCCTCCGGAAAGGCCGAGAACGCGTTGTAGGCCTGGTCCGCCAGGTTGTTGCGGTCGGCTAAGAACAGCACACGTGGGCGCCTGCTGGGCGCTGTACCGCCGCGCCAATCGTTCAGATTCCACCGGCTCTGGAACAGCTTCCAGGCCAGCTGAAAGGCAATGAAGGTCTTGCCGGTGCCGGTGGCGAGGGTCAGCAAGATGCGGTCTCGACCAGCGGCAATGGCTTCGAGCACGCGCGAGACGGCGATGTCCTGGTAGTAGCGGCCCTGCCAGGTGCCGCCCTTGTCCTCGAACGGGACGGCCGCAAAGCGATCGCGCCAGGTGGCGCTGGCCGGGTCGGCGTCGGCAAAGGTCATCGCCCACAGCTCGTCGGGGCTGGGGTAACGGGCCACGTCGCCTTCGGTGCCGCGGGCCATGTCGACGCCATAGATGGCTTGCCCGTTCGTGCTGTACGTGAAGCGCACCGCCAGCTTGGCTGCGTACTTCTTGGCCTGGCCCAGGCCTTCGGTGTATTCCTTGTCCCAGGCCTTGGCCTCGATCACCGCGAGTTTTGTGTTCCGGTAGATCAGCACATAGTCGGCGATATCGGCCTGTGTGCGCTGTCCCTTGCCCTGCAGGCGACCTGGTGCGATGACCTCTCGCCGGATCCTGCTGCCGTCGACCACCCCCCAGCCGGCAGCCCTGAGCGCAGGGTCGATGTGCTCAGCACGGGTTTCGGCTTCGTTCATCGTAGGGCTGGTGCGGTGGTGGTCAGTGCTCTGCTGATTCTGTATCCGGACCGGCCAAGTAAAGCTCGACCAGTGCTGTCGTCCAGGTCGCAACGCCGGTGCCGAAGAAGTCGCGGTCTTCCGTCCAGATGGGACAGTTCACAGCAAGCGCACAGGCCAGGATGGGCCAGTCATCGGGGTCGCGCGGACCGATGCGTGCCAATGCAGCCGGCTTCATGAGCTCATACTCGGACGGATCCACCGCCCGCACCACCAGCCGGAGCTTCGTCAGTTTCTCAAGGGCGGGCTGCAGCGCCTTCAGTTCATCGCGTTTGGTCAGCACGCTGGCCAGGTGCTCTTGCACGTCCTCGAACGCCACCTCTGGCGCCAAGAAGGTCACCTGCGAGGCAAAGCGTTCCAGCAAACGGTCCACCCTGCGGCCGAGCACGGCGCGCATCAGCACATTCGCATCCAGAACGATGGTGCGCGGCGTCACGTCCGAGCGCGTCGGCGGGCTGCGCCCTTGCGCAGGGCGTCGAAGTCCCGCACCGCGGCTTCTACGTCGTCCTCAGACAGCGACATCACGGCTTCGAGCTTGTCTGCAGCGTCGCGCAGGGCCTGCAGGTCCACCTGCGTGGGGCGGGCCGTGGGGATGAAGATGCCCACGGTCTGGCCATGCCGCGTCACGGCAACGGGCTGCTTGCTGTCGATGAACTCAGCCAGGCCGGCGCGGAACTCGCGAATGCCGACAGACTTGGTTTCCATGGAGTGCTCCAGGCGATGGGCTACAGGCCCTGAAGCTGCATTGTGAATCACTGTGTACACAATGGCAAGTCATGTCCGCGGAGCGGCCGGTCGTTCTGTGGTGACAGGCCGCCGGTGAAGGCCTGATGCAGCAGGGAGTGCTTCAGCTCGGTGAGGGCGGCGAGCTTGCGTGCGTAGACATCGGCAAGCTGATCTGCGGCTTCCTGGATCGCATCGAGCTTCTCAACGAGCGCGGCCTGCTCTTCCAGGGGAGGAAACGCGACGACGATTTTTCTGAGGTCACCGATGTTGATCTGCATGAGTGCAGTGCCATAGGTCTTCGCGCGGATTTGTGCCTGCACGGGCTCAGAGCGCAGCAGGTAGTAACCGAGCGCCTGGCTGATGGTCTGTGGGTCGAAACGGATGGGAACGATGCCGCGCGTCACGTTGGCGCCTGCCAAGGCGGGATCGGCCACGGCGACGGTACCGGTGGTTCCCCGGACGCAGAGCAGGAGGTCGTTGCCTTCAAGGGTCGTGCGTGCGTAGGACCGAGCCAGCGCGGGGTCGATGCGCTTCAGGCTGTTGGCGTACACGTTCCTGTCACCGAGATCGACCGGGCGCACCACGGGCAGACCATCTGGTACGTCCTCACCAGGTTGCACGATGCCGTAGGACAGCGTGCAGCTGGGTGCCACCAGCTTTTCCAGTGTGTCGGACCGGCCGCCTACTGATGCAGCGCCCAGCGCGGTCGCGAGCTGCCTGGCTGACCACTCCCGAGCGTTCTGTAGGCTCTTCTCGGTGTTGGCCTTGGCGGTGGCGATGCCCTCAAAGGCTTCGTCGAGAAGGGCAACGAGGCGGCATGCCTCATCGATCGGAGGAACTGGAATCTCGAACTTTGCCAGCGCTTCACCAGTGAAGTGCTGAATCCCGGCACCATTGAAGTGGGCGCGCAACTGCCCGATGACATCTTGGTACAGCAGGTAGTAGAGGCACCAGCGTGCGTATCCCGGATCGTGGAAGCGAACCCGGTGCAGCGCCTTCTGGAAGTACACGGGCTCGTCGAAGTCCCACACTGCGGCCCGCCCTGGATACCCGCCCTCGCAAATGACCAAGTCTCCCTTGCGAACGGTGTATCGCTCGGCCTCGCTGGCTTCAAACCGCATCTGCAGCACGTTAGTTAGGTCAAAGTCGAACCACCGGACGTTCAGGTTTCTCAGATACGGCTTTGGCT